>JAGGRZ010000044.1 GCA_021159335.1 bacterium | reverse complement strand
ACTATATATATTTTACTCCTTCCCAACAACTATCAATATCGCCAAAAAGACATTTGAAATAACACTTACAGTATTGCGAAAAGGCGGTATATTCATCCTTGAATTTATAGGATTTGTTCTTGTTGGCCTTATTTTCTGGATAATATGCAAGTTCTTATTGAAACTTGTAGATGCTATATCCTCGCATTACGAAAAAGCAAAGGAAAAATCAAAGATCGAACTCGCTACAATTAGACAAATAAAAAATTTTGTAAAAATAGTTGTTATAATTCTTTTTGCTCTTGGCTATATAAGCATAATACCAGGACACACGGAATATATATCATTAACGATATTCATTTTACTTTTTGTTGTTTTCATTCTATCCTTCTTACCTATAGCAAGAAATCTTATACTTGGATATATAATAATGTCACGAAAAGCATTGGCTGAAGGTCAGAAAATATATTATGATGATAGCTGGTGGGTTATTCTCGATGTAAAACCACTTTATATAAGAATCAAGAGACCAGGCAAAGAAGTATACGCAACATTGTTCTATAGCAAGTTAGCCGAGCAAGGAATCGTGGTAGAGAAAAGCGAGGAAATATCATCCTGAACCACATTTCAGACCTTTAAAAGCCCTTGACAAGGACCTTTAACGTTATAATTATCTATTTCCGGAGAGGTGCCCGAGCCTGGCTTAAGGGGCACGATTGGAAATCGTGTGTTCCGGCAAAAACCGGAACCGAGGGTTCAAATCCCTCCCTCTCCGAAGGTTTTGTTTTATGGAGGGGTGCCGGAGCGGTCGAACGGGGCGGTCTCGAAAACCGTTGTCCCGCCAGAAGCGGGACCGGGGGTTCGAATCCCTCCCCCTCCGAATTTAATTTTATGGTGGACAAGAAATTTAAAACCAATTAGTTTAGGAGTAGCCATGAATTGGGAGTTTCTAATAGAACTAAGCGATACACCAGCCCTTCCAGGAAATGAAGAACCAATAAGGAAAATAATCATCCATGAGCTTAGAAAGCTTACCGACGAAATCCAAGTGGACAAGCTGGGAAATGTTATTGCTCACATTCAGGGAAACGGCCCTAAACTCATGCTTGATGCCCATATGGATGAGATAGGTTTCATGGTAAGTCACATAGACGACAAAGGTTTCATAAGGGTGGTGCCTCTCGGCGGAGTCGATCCAAAAGTTTTTTACGCTCAGCGTGTAATAATATGGGGAAAGGAGAAGGTACCTGGTGTAGTCGGGACAACACCTCCTCACCTAACTCGCAAGGATCCGAGCGAAAAAGACAAAATTGTGCCCATCGAGGACTGCTTCATCGATACCGGACTTCCCGCTGAAAAAGTCCATTCACTGATAAGCGTCGGTGACCCTGTTACATTCGACGCAAAATGTATCCAGACAGAGAACAGTATCATAGGAAAGGCATTAGACGACAGAATCGGTTTATTCATGATGCTTGAGGCCGCAAAATCAGCTGAAAAAATTGGCTGCGACCTTTACCTTGTTGCTACAACTCAAGAGGAGATCGGCATAAGAGGCGTTCCACCGGCCGCCTTCGTAGTCGAACCGGATTTAGGTATATCACTTGAGGGTACAGTGGCTAACGACATTCCAGGCGTCCCGGAACACAAAAAACTTGCATTGTTGGGAAAAGGTCCTGAAATACGGCTTTCCGACGGTAGGTTTATCGCTGATAGAAATTGGGTTAACTTTATTTCCGAACTTGCACGAAAATACGATATACCTCATCAAATAATCGCTAAAAGAGTTGGGGGTACTAACGCAAGCGAAGTGCAAATATCAAAAAAAGGAGTTATAAGCACCGCTATATCAATACCTGTAAGATATATACATTCTCCTTATAGTATAGCTAATAAATCCGATATAATATATGGCATAAAACTTATAGCAAAAACAATCGAAAATGCTTCAAATTTTTTTTGATAGGAGAGGAACATGAAATTTTTTGGTAAAATGCTTTTAATAATATCAATATTATACTGCATGCCCTCTGCAAGAAGTATAAAAAATTACGCGCCTCCCGAAAAAGTCCCGAAATATATACTCAAACTCTTGCATAATCATAAATACGACCAGGCTATAAATGAATTAAGAAATATTTTGTCCAAATCACGCGATAGAGAGGACTCATTAAAGATGCTTCCTATACTGGCGAAATGCTTTATTGCCGGAAAAGAATGGGATTCCGCCGCTGTAATATACAAAAAGTTATCCGAAATTGATGCACACTATAAAGAATGGTGGGAATCCTTATACAACATAGTTATAGGGCCTGAATATGGATATAAACCAGTTCATTTACCTAAAACTATCAATTCTCCCCAGAATGAAATATTACCAGTTATCTCATCCGATGGAAAAGAATTGTTCTTTATAGTAGAAAATATAAAAACTAAAAATCAGGACATATATTATTCTAAAAAGGACAAAACTGGAAGATGGATTAAACGAATGCCCTTAACTACGCTTAATACTAAATATTCTGATGGAGTTCTTGGTATTTTCAACAACGGAAACGCATTGCTTCTTCTGGGACAATACAAAGACGATGGCACTAAAACGCCTGGATTTTCGATTTCGAAAAGAATAAATGGAAAGTGGTCCAAGCCTGAAAATATAAAAATAAAAGGATATAAAACAAAAAGCAAATTTGTAAGTGCAACTATATCTAATGACGGAAATGTGATTATAGTTGCGCTGGATAGAAAGGAAGGATATGGCAATTTAGATTTATATTATCTTAAACGAAACCCTGACGGCTCATATGGTCCACCTGTAAATCTCGGTCCTGATATTAATACTCCTGGTAATGACGGTACACCTTTTTTAGCAAGTGATGGTGTCACATTATATTTTTCTTCGGATGGACATCCAAATCTTGGCAATGGTGATATGTTTGTTACCCGACGATTGAACGATAGCTGGACAAAATGGGAAAAGCCTAAAAATCTCGGGAAGGAGCTTAATACTATATTTTGGGATGCATACTATACCATCCAGTCTGATGGTCGAAATGCATACTTCTCCTCTTCCGGATACGGCACATATGGTGGGACAGATATATTCTATGTATCAATCCCCGAAAGTTTAAGACCAAGATTTAAACTCGTCTTGCATGGAAAAGTCGTAGATGAGAAAAATAATCCATTAATCGCTAACATAAAATATTTTGACAAAAAAACAAAATCTATACTCGCCAATATGTTTAGCGACAAGAAAGGTTTGTTTGACATTCCAACACAATCTAATAATGTATATTCATTATCTGTAACTGCTGATGGTTATGACCCTTTGAAAATGGATATTGATTTGAGAATCACCCCTGCTGACACCCCATATACTGTCAACATAGTTTTAAAGAAAAAGAAAATCCCACCACTGCTTAAGCAAAATCTCATTCACTTCGACTTTGACAAATATGATATACGACCTCAAGATGAAAATATATTGCTTGGGCTTCTACAAATTTTGAATACATATCCTGAAATTAAGGTAAAAATAATTGGACACACTGATTCCGTTGGTTATAGATCGTATAATAAAAAACTTTCAATAAAGCGAGCTGAGGCTGTGAAAAATTGGCTTGTGGCTCACGGTATATCGGAGGAAAGAATTATATGTGAGGGTATGGGAGAAAAAATGCCAATCGCTGACAATGGAACGGAAGAAGGAATGGCTATGAATAGAAGGGCTGAAATTATACTTATAAGGGAGGAAAAATGAAAAATATCATATACTATACATTATTTGCCCTCTCACTTTTAATGGCACAATCAAAAGTTCCTGAGGAATTCAATGAGGGCGTTAAATATATGGAACAGGGCGAATATGAATTGGCTGCTAAATACTTCCAGGACGTAATAAACAAAAACCCAAAACTTGCACCTGCATGGTTCAATTTAGCAGTTGCCTATGACATAACAGGACAGGATTCGCTTGCTATCATATGCTACCAAAAAGCAGCAAAGCTTGACCCTGAAGACCCCGACCCATGGATATATTTAGCTCAGCTATATCAAAGGCATGATAACCCTCGACTCGCTATAAGAGCTTATGAAAATGCTATATCACGTAAACCAAATGATGCTAAACTACTTAATTCACTGGCAATTGCCTATGATCAGATTGGTCGTTATAAAGACGCATTAAGCGCGATAAACACTGCAATAAAAATTGACAGCGAGTATATAAGCGCAAAAATAAACAAAATTATTATACTGAATCACATGCAAATGTACGATTCGGCTATATATTCTTGTCAAAAATTCCTTAAAAAACACTGCAAAGACCCTATATCATGGACACAGCTCGCTTATGCATACTATAAAAAGAAGGATTACAAAAACGCATCAGAAGCTATCGATTCTGCTCTTAATATATATCCATCATTGGGCATTGCTCATTACTATAAAGGTTTAATTCTCCTTAAAAAAGAAAATATAAATAATGCAATAGAAGAAATAAAGACAGCAATAAACCTTGACCCATACTATAAATCCATGGCTATTAATGACCCTGAACTTGATGTATTGCGAAATAACAAAAAGTTCAAAGCAATGCTCGAAAATGTCAACTCTGAACAATGAAAAAATATCCGTCATAGGTGCCGGTGCTTGGGGAACAGCCATCTCTATCCATATAGCCCGATTAGGATATAGGGTCAATCTCTGGGTCCGAGAAAGAGAGACACTTGATTGCATAACTAACACAAAAATGAATAAATTGTTTCTACCTAATCATATAATTCCCGAGAATGTTACACCTTCAAACGATATAAACGAAATTATAAAAAACTCAAAAATTTTGCTTTGGGCTGTACCAACGCAACATCTTAGAAAAATCATATCAGATACTATTTCAAATATACCTAAAAACGCATTTCATATAAATCTCGCAAAAGGAATAGAAAGAGAACATAATATATTTCCATATGACATACTAAAAGAATATTTTGGCGAAAATAGTGTATCTGTGATGTCTGGACCAAGCTTCGCTGATGAAGTAGCTGCTGGAAAACCAACAGTGCTCGTTATAGCGTCGAAAAATGATAATTTTGCAAAAAAAATTCAACACATGTTCTCAAACGAGTCACTAAGAATCTATACGAGCGATGACCCTACCGGCGTTTCACTCGGGGGTGCATTAAAAAATATAATAGCCATTGCTGCTGGTATTTGTGATGGCATGGAACTTGGCCACAATGCACGCGCTGCGCTTATAACGAGAGGCTTATCTGAGATAGTTAGGCTTGGAAACGCAATGAATGTAAATATAAAAACCCTCTTCGGAATAGCTGGAGTAGGTGATCTCATATTAACTTGCACAAGCAAAAAAAGTAGAAATTATATATTCGGATTGCGTATAGGAAAAGGCGAAAAAACCGAAGATATCATCGCTTCAATGAAACAAGTAGCGGAGGGCATATACTCCACATATGGCGCATTATATTTAGCCAAAAAATTTAATATAGAAATGCCTATAACCAAAACTGTACATCAGATAATATGGAATGGGAAATCTCCCAAACAAGGCGTTATAGAACTAATGACAAGACCCCTAAAAAGCGAGTGGTAAGCAACTTTGACATAAAAGATATTTTTACACTGACTATATTGTCACTAAACAAATTGCCCACTTCAAGATCATATTTTCCTTATATAAAAGATTTTATAGCTAACATAAAAATTCCTTCAAAAAATAAAGTAACCTTATATAGACTTTTATGGTGGCTACCTGATATATTCTTAAAAAAATTTACGTACAAAATATTCTTCGATATAGAACCTGACACTATAGTAAAATTTTTGAATTATTTGCTCTTAAATGCACCTGCCAAGGATAAGGAAACAATAAATGAATCAATAAAAGCCCTTAAAAATTATATCGAAGATAAACAAATTAATAAAATTAAACCAAATATTATCCGCAAAACCAAAACCACACAAAAACTTATAATAACAGTTGGACCAGCTGGCTGTGGAAAATCTACATACATAAAGCGATTCTATAAAAACATCACTGTCATAAACATGGATTCCATACGAGGATGGTTATCTCTTGACCCAGCGGATCCGTTGCAAAGCCGTCTCGCATATGATTACTGTATACCCATACTAAAAAATGCGCTACAAAGTGGCAAATCTGTGGTGTGGGACGCGACATCAATAAAATCGGAAAATAGAAAGGGAATAATAAATTTAGCAAGAAAGTCGAATGCCAAGGTGAAAATTATATTTTTCGATACACCTTTGTCAACTATACTAAAAAGGAATAGGAAAAGGGCTCGAATCGTACCTGAAGAAGCCATTATAAGGCAATGGAAAAATATTGAACCACCACATAGATGGGAATGCGATGAAATAACAATAGCAACTTAAAATATATGTCAAATATATATCAATATGATAAGCGCTTTATATGTGCTCCCAAAGAGACAAACCTCTCCTCTATTCTCTCGTATCCGCGGTCGATATGGTAAACTCTTCTTAAAGTTGTTTTCCCCTTCGCTGATAAACCCGCTATAAGCAATCCAGCACCACCTCGTATATCGGATGCCATAATCTTTGCCCCCTTAAGCTCGCGGGTACCAATAATAGTCGCCTTGTCTCCCGATATAGATATTTGCGCACCGAGTCGTATCAATTCCATGACATGAATAAACCTATTCTCAAAAATTCGTTCCCACACAACGCTAACCCCCGCTGCTCTCGTAAGAACTGCCATAGCCATAGGCTGAAGGTCTGTTGGAAATCCCGGAAAAGGTGCTGTAACAATATTTACAGGTTTGGGAAATGTGTCAGTCTCAAGCTCAATAAAATCCGCTCCGGTAGTTATCTTTGCGCCCATCTCGCCCATTTTGAAAAGTGCTATGCACAAGTTTTTCGGCTCAACACCGGTAACCTTCACTTTTCCGCCGGTGGACATGACACCAAAAAGATAAGTGCCAGCTTCGAGCCGATCTCCTAACGGTGTGTAATCAATTCCGCCAAGCGAGCTTACCCCCTCAATCACAATCCTCGATGTGCCAGCGCCGTATATCTTTGCCCCCATAGCATTGAGCATATTGGCAAGATCAACCACTTCCGGCTCCTGTGATGCGTTAACTATCTCGGTTGTTCCATCAGCCAACACCGCTGCCATCATTATGTTTTCCGTTCCTGTGTGCGATGGCCTATCGAAATATACCACAGTTCCCCTAAGCCTATCCGCTTCAGCTATAGTGTAACCCTCCTCATCAGTTATTCTCGCACCAAGCCTCTGAAAGCCGCGAATATGCTGGTCGACTGGTCGCGCGCCTATCGCACATCCTCCAGGCTGGGATACCCTTGCCTTTCCGTACTTGGCAAGCAGCGGCCCAAGAACCAGAAAGCTTGCTCTCATCCTACGGACAAGGTCGTATGGCGCCTCAAAAAAGCTTATGTGTGAAGCGTTTATAAAAAGCGAATGAGTTCGCCTATCGAATTCAACCTCAGCACCAAGACGAATCAAAACCTCGCTCATAGTGCGAACATCCGCTATATCCGGAACGTTCCGCAAAACTACTTCACCATCAGCAAGAATAGCTGCAGCCATCATGGGCAATATAGCATTTTTGGCCGCGAAAACCTTAATCTCACCCTCAAGTCTTCTGCCACCTTCTATGACGAAATAATCCATAATAAAACCTCAGCTTATTATTTTATTCGCTAAAGTGTATATTACTGCCATCCTTATTGCAACTCCATTTGTCACCTGGTCCAGTATTACTGCATTCGATGAATACGCCACTTCAGGGTCAATCTCAACACCTCTATTCATTGGTCCAGGATGCATTATAATGTGTTCCGGGTCGAGAAGTTTAACCCTATCCGCAGTAAGTCCCCAAAACATCCTGTACTCACGCAGAGAAGGCACAAAACCCGAATATTGCCTTTCAAGCTGAAGCCTCAGGACATAAACAACATTTGCCCCGGCAAGTGCTTTGTTAATATCCGTGTAAACCTCTACACCAAAAACATCGGGATATGGCGGCAAAAGAGTTTTCGGAGCACATATAGCCACCGAAGCTCCCAATTTTGTGAGACCCCAGATATCGCTTCGTGCTACACGAGAATGCCTAATATCACCGAGGATAACAACTCTTAATCCTCTGAAATAGCCGAATTTCTCCCTTATAGTGTATAGGTCAAGAAGTGCTTGAGTGGGATGCTCATTAGTCCCATCACCCGCATTAATAACCGGAACATTCGTAGCGCGGGCTATATATTGGGGTGCTCCAACATTCCTGTGCCTTATCACAACCATGTCCACCTTCATCGCAAGTATGTTTGCCACCGTATCCCTAAGCGACTCACCCTTAAGGACGCTCGATGTCGATGTCGAGAAATTAACCACATCTGCTGAAAGTCTCTTCTCGGCAAGCTCGAATGAAATTCTTGTCCTCGTCGATGGCTCGTAAAACAAATTTACTACGGTGAGCCACCTTAGCGTTGGAACTTTTTTAATGTCTCGCTCAAGAATTTGTCTGAACGCTTTAGCTTCGTCCAGCAAAAATGTTATTTCCTCAGCCGAAAGCTCCCTTAAGCCAAATAGGCTGTTATGTGAAAAAGGCATATTAAACTCCTTTCAAATTTCATGGATAAAATATCACAAAAATACACTTTACCGCAAATTAGTTTTTAAAATTTTCGCAACTCGCCGAATAGTAACGGAAAAATTTCCTTTGAAAAAGGACTGATTGCTCATTAATTAATAGCGGAGGACTTATGAGAGTTTGTGGTATTCTTATTTCTGGAATCGGCTATGAGGACGGCACATCGATATGGGATGTAGCCTATGTCCTCAAAGAGCTGGAGCGCTGCTCAGCCAAGCCGTTACCCATCGTTCCGCGAATAAGCGTCGAAAAGCTTATTCCGGGTCCGCGGCGAAAACTCGCCCCAGAAAGGGATTTTCTTACTGAAGCCAAACTCATGGTAAGGGGTGAGGTTTTCTACATTGATAAAGTTGATGCCAAGGAGATTGATGTTCTTATTGTCCCAGGAGGGAAAGGTCCCATAAAAATCCTCAGTTCAATACTTAAAGATGGTGTTGAAGCTATGGTCCTACCTGAAGTAAGAAATTTTATAGGCTCTGTTTTTGCCCACAAGAAACCGATAGCTACTATAGGTTACGGTGGAGTTTTGGTCTCGTTCGTGCTGAGAACCAGAATAAGCCCAATAATAACGATAGGTGATGATGCCGAGATGATCGAGATACTGAAGAAAATCGGTGCTGATGTCGTGAAAGTTCAGCCCTACGAGGTTATTTACGACGACAATTCGGGAATATTCTCCACTCCAGGGACATCACCGTTAGCGAGCCTTTATAGGGCTTGCCTCGGAATAGAGACCATGATATCTGAACTCCTTAAATGCCCCAAAAAGAACCCGGAGGTTAAGTGATGAGAACAATAAAAGCAGAACAAATAACAGAAGCTGTCGCAAAATTATGTATGGATTCGAACTACTTCATACCTGAAGATGTTCGGAAAAGAATAATTGAGATGCGTGAAAAGGAGGAGTCACCTGTTGCAAAGGCAATACTCGACCAAATCCTGAAAAACCAAGAGATCGCCGCTGAGGAAAAGATGCCGATATGTCAGGATACTGGATTCGCAGTAGTATTCGTGGAAATAGGTCAGGATGTGCGCATAGAAGGTGACCTTAAAAATGCCATATACGAGGGGGTGGCAAAAGGCTATAAAGAAGGATATTTAAGAAAAAGCATACTGATTGACCCCTTAAAGCGCTCGCCGAACAGCGGAGATAATACCCCACCTGTCATATGGTATGACATAGTCCCCGGAGACAAAATAAGAATAATTGTTGCACCCAAAGGCGGCGGTAGCGAGAACATGAGCAGAACTGCCATGTTGAAACCAGCAGATGGTGTCGAAGGATTCAAAAAATTCGTTATCCGCACTGTTGATGAGGCAGGCGGAAATCCATGTCCACCGGTAATAGTTGGCATAGGAGTAGGGGGAACATTTGAAAAATGCGCATGGCTCGCCAAAAAAGCTCTTTTAAGAAAAATAGGACAGAGGAACAAAGACCCATTCTACGCTCAACTCGAAATCGAACTGCTTGAGGAAATAAACAAATTGGGAATAGGTCCAATGGGACTTGGTGGAACCACTACCGCACTCGAAGTCTTTATTGAACAATATCCTCTTCATGTGGCTACATTCCCAGTAGCGGTAAATCTTAACTGCCATGCAGCGAGACATAAAGAAATATTGATTTGACATGAAGACTAAAATACAATATTATTTTATGATTAGGGATAAAGGGAGGTAAAAATGAAGAAGATATTTGTTGTCGCTTTGGTATTGCTTGTTTCTGGTGCATTATTCGCACAAAACAACAATTATGGTCTTTCCATCGCAGGAATAAAACTCACCAGAAAAGGTATTGAACACTCGTTTACGCTTTCTACTGATGGTGGTTTTAATCTCACCATCGACTGTTCTGAGGACACAGGTAATGTGGACATAGTTTTCGTGCTTGACACAACTGGCAGCATGTTTGATGATATCGCTGCCGCAGTAAGGCACATTAATGAATTCGCTGATACCATGGAAGCTACAGGTTATGACTATGCGCTCGGAATAGTCACTTATGGGGATGGCTTTAACTTCCCTCACGGTTATGATTTAACAACAGATGTAGACACATTCCATGCGTGGGTCTCGCCAATAAGGTCCGGCGGTGGAGATGATGTACCCGAAGAGGCCTTGGACGCTATCATGGCTGCTGTCGATTCAATGCATTGGCGACCGAGAGCACTGAAAGTAATAATTCTTCTTACGGATGCATGCTTCTGCATGGACACCAGCAATTGCAGAAGACTTTGTGATTCTGATTGGAATCCTGATACAGTTGCAAGAAGGCTCTTAGATGAGGGTTTTATGTTGTTCACTGTGACAACACCTCGTGTCGGCTGCTCTAGCTGCGTTCGACTACCAACTGGATATGGGGATTGGTGGTATAGAAACATAGCAGAAAGCACTGGTGGTTCATGGTACGACCTTCGCTCAAGCTTCTCCTCCATCTATCGTTCAATGGTCGACTATCTCGGAGTCTATCAGACCATAGAGGGCTATGTAGCCAACAACACACCCTACACCATAGACACAATGTACGCCTTCCTCGACCCCGGGACCTGCATAACCATAACCTACGGCGACAATCCCATGATGAGATTTAACATTCCACCCGGAGACACAGCTCACTTCCTCTGGAGGGTGGACTACATCACGGGCTGCACGGGAGCTGAAGGGTGCTTTATTCTTTCTGCTTCCGCTGACAGCTACAGCGTCGCTGCTCCAGGTTGCATGTACATACCCCACTGCTGGTGCACTCCTACCGTTGCCGAGAACATCTGGCCCGAAACTGGCGTGTGGAGCGCATGCAACCCTCAAGAGATAAGGATAGGCATATACGATGACGATGCGGGCGTGGACGCAAACACGATAGAGATGTTGGTAAACGGCATCCACCATGCTCTACCGGGAGACACGCTCATGTTTTTCGCGAACGACACGCTAACATTCACACCACCCGTGGACTTCTTCTCTTCAGGCGATTCAGTCTTCTACAAGCTTATAGAGGCTAACGACCTCGGCGGCTGCACACTGTCCACACCCGTCTCAAGCTGGTTCCGCGTTGACCTCGACCCACCCCAGTTCTCGGCTAACTACCCCGCAGACTGGGAGATACTGGGCAGCACACCAGAAAGCATAAAGATAAACATAGTCGACCTCCACTCGGGCGTTGACCCGAGCAAAGTAGGTTTCGTCGTCAATGGAAGTGACACCCACTACCTCGGCTCCCCAGGCGTGACATACAGTGGCGGAGTTCTGAGGTTCTCTCCGCGGGGCATCTACAACTGGACCAAAGGCGACACGATAGAGATATGCGCCATAGCTGCAGACAGGGTCAGACCTGAGTATTGCGGACCAAACCAGTCCGAGTTCTGCTGGAACTTCACGGTGGACTACCTCTACCTCTACTTCGTCGATACCATCGTCGACCCCGGCGACACCATTCGTTACACACTATTCTGCGATGACCCCTACAGATTCAGGATAACCAATTTTGAGCTTACCATAGCATACAATCCATCAGTGGTAACCATAAACGACATATTAACCACTGGCACCGCTGCGCAGGGCTTCAGCGTAAGCTGGGACACATCGGGTGGAATCCTTAGAATAGTCGGGGCAGGGACCGAAAGAATGCCCCACAACATAAAGTTCATAGACCTCTTGGTTCAAGCAAGAAATGACGCTGTGGGCGGCTCCTTCACGCCCATGATAATAAGGAACGCCGTCCTGAACAGAGGATATATCGGATACTACAAGGACGACGGAACCATACTCCTAAGATGGCATCAAGTTCAGTGGATGCACCACCTGATATTCACCGGCTACGCAAAAGATGGTGGCTACCTCGAGCAAACCGCTCTTACCATAGGCTGCGCAAACGCCGCAACCAACGGATACGACCCCGCTATCGACCTCCTGATACTTCCCCCACCACCAACCAAAACCGAAGCATATCTTGCGATAAACGATCCGGCTCACCCCGCGATAACGAGACTCGGCATGGACTTCAGAAACACATACGACATCCCGCAAACATGGACCGTGGTCACAGTCGAGGAGCCCGGCTCACTTTACTGGGACCCGAAAGGATGGCCCGATGGACTGATAACCCTCAACTACATCATAGATATGAAGGCAGAATCAATCTACCACTACTCCGCCAACGAAACGCTTTACATAACATACTCGCAGCCCGATGTCGGTTTCGGAACCATAGAGTTCTGCTCACAGTGGAACCTCCTCTCAATGCCGACAATAATAACATCACCATCATGGGCTGAACCTTTCGAGGAAATCCTTGCAGGACCGTTCCAATATGACGCAAGAACGAAGAGATTCTACAACATAACGATCCCCACAGGCGGCTACGGATTCTGGCTTTATACCACTGCACCGGGAACATACACCATAGGCGGAGTGCCCATAGATTCCATATCGATACCCATCTACCGCGGCTGGAACCTCGTAGGCTCAATAGCACGAACAGCAAAGTTTGAAACAAACCCGCCTGGACTCATACTCCCCGGTGCTGTCTATGGATGGGATTGCTCATCAGGAACATATTTCATTGCTGATCCGGACTCCATAATTCCCGGAAAAGGATACTGGATACTGTCATCCGGCGATGGAATCCTGAAAATTAAGCCGAGGTAAGGTGATATTAAACAATTTTTGCTTAAAGGCCCCCCTTTGCGGGGGCTTTTTTATTCGAGAAAAGCAATATGTCGCCAATTCTTGCGTTTGTTATTTTTGCAACAACCTCACATTTAACCTTTAGGAGAAAATAGATTTTCCTCTCGCAGCCCTGCAGGGTCTCGAAATTACCCTGTCCTTTCGAAATAATAACATCAGCAGTGCGAAAAAGTTCGACGAACTGCCCGGAACACTCATTCAAAACAATACCCGGAACATCCGAGCCTGTGGTAATAATTTCCGCTACGTTATTCACCCCTGCATAAGTGGCATCATCAAAGGTAACATCATTTATAACAGGTGCGTCCCTTACCGCGTAATAAACCTTTTGAATCGAATAAAGTCGGGTTATCGCTTCTATCAGAGCTCTATCGAAAACCGCCTCACCAGCATTATCACCAACAATAAGCAAAACCGATGACTTACTCAAATTTTCGCGCAGCTCATCAACTTCCCAATGAGATTTGTTGATTTCAAGGTTATCAAGCATTTCTTGGCTGATTTCAAAGCTTTTAAGCGCTCCAAAGTCAACTATGTTACCCACTGCGGCCACCCTTAATGCAAAATCGAGTTTATCAGCACTCTCAGCTATTAATTTGCGCATTTCGTCAAATAATGCTAAAGCCTTATTAATATTTTCCCTCTTAACAGCTCTAAATGGATCCTCATTTTTGCTTAATCGCTTTATCTCTCTATAAAGTTGAACGGCGATTTCAGGTGGCGATAGTGAAAAAGACGAATAAGCTAACTTTTTTGAGAACGACCTTATTACATCAAAAGTTTTCTCTTCTGTCAAATCGGCTAACCTTGCCGAGCGGAGCAGTTGCTCAAACATGCACGGTATGCATTCAGGATATGTTTTCATGGTTCACCTCAACCGTAATGAATAGCATCCACAGGTTTAAGTTTTGCGGCTTTCCATGCTGGATAAAATGCTGAAAGAACCGATAAAAACATCGAAAACAGCACGACCACGACAAAATCAAGCAGACGAGGATGCATTGGCAATGAGCTTACGGAATATATTTCAGGCGGAAGCGATATGATATGAAATTTGTTTTGTACGAATATTATCGCTCCGCCCAATAAAGTACCAAGAGATGTCCCTAAAACACCCACTATAAACCCCTGAATCAAAAATATTTTGACTATCGACGTTTCTTTGGCGCCTATCGCTTTAAGCACTCCAATGTCAGCGGTCTTTTCCATCACTATCATCATCAGTGTGCTTATTATATTAAAAGCAGCTACGACTATTATTAGCGCTAAAACGAGAAACATCGCCCATTTCTCAATCATCATCCATGAAAACAGGGTTTTGTTAACCTCGGTCCATGGAATGGTATAAAAAGGTAGTCCGAGATATTCCTCAAGCCTTTTTGCAATGGAAGGCGCCTTGTAGCAATCTTTAACCTTCGCTTGAAAACCCGATATTCTATTGCCCATTCCGAACAACCTTTGTCCATCACTTATAGAAATGTAGCAAAATGTGGCGTCGTAATCGTACAAACCCGTCTCGAATATACCGCTCACCACGAATCTCATCGATGTAGGCGCACCAACGCCAAAAGGAATTTTTGAACGCCTTAAAACGAAAAGAGTAACTGTATCACCGACTCCTGCACCAATTTGCTCGGCAAGAAATCTACCAAGCACAATTTTTGGCATCCCAGTATCACCGAGAAAGAATTCGCCAGCTTTAATTTGCTCTGGGACAGTCGTTGTTTTTCGCTCCAATTCAGGAACCACTCCTCTAATAAGAACACCGTCAGCGGACTTTGGACCAGATATTGCCCCTTTGGCATACACAAAAGGTGAAGCAGCAATAACATCAGGATAATCCTGAATAACTCGAAGTCGCTCTTTCCACCTGTCAATTCCCTCAACCCTGTACGAATATATGGTTATGTGAGCTGTAGTATTTATTATCCTCTGTCGTATCTCATCCTCGAGGCCGTTCATAACGGAAAGAACCACTAAAAGTGCTGCTACGCCTACAAGTATCCCGCCGACGGCAAAAATGGTTGTAACATTGATGTACCTGTTCCTGTGCTTGGCAGTCATGTACCGCCATGCTATAAAAGTCTCGAACTTCATCGCTCCAACCTCGACTTGAGATTCTCTGCGGCTTGTCTCATCCTGCGCTTTTCCCCTTTCGTCTGCCTTATGATAAGCGCAATATCACGAGCAAGTTTCGCTGTTTTTCTCAGCTCTTCCTTTTGCGCATCCCACAATCTCCCCTGAGCATCCGTTTTTGGTTCGGGAAATTTCTCCACATCCGCCTCAATTTTAGAAGCGAGGTCCTCATAGGCTTTAGCCATACCAATAGCAAGTTGAATCGTCTGCGAACGCTCAAGAAAACTTATCGCCCTTTCTATTAGCGCCTTCCTTCGTGACTCATAAAAACTCCGTATGGAATCTATCTCGAATTCAAGCCGCTTTTCCTCGAGCTCACGCAACCGCGCCGTGTCAATGAGTGTTACCGTCGTGGCGGTAGATTCAACAACAGCGTATGTCGAGCCGAGAGAACTCGGGATTGCCACCCCAAGCGATTCGATAATTCTTTCAGCTGCGGATTCTGCAGCAGCTCCTCCGCAAACTGGCAAAACACCCACCTTAGGTCTCTCCGCCATCTCTCCACCTGTGGCTACCATTAAGGTTTCTTCCCTTACTGGTGGTGTTTTAACATTGGCTTTTGGAAGGCTTGTGAAAAGGAGTCGCATTACAATCGCGAGCCCGCCAAGCAAACCCAGAACGAGAATTATCGCAATAAAAATTTGTAGTTTAGCTGAAATGCCCTTTCGCATAAAAAACCTCAAAATAAGTTGCTTAAAAAGATTAATGGTTAGCGCCGCAAAATCAACTCTAAATACACGAATTCACTGAACAAGGAAACAAAATTTAGTTTTGCTTTAATTTATAATAAAGCAGCAATGTTGCTTTAAAAAATCTTGCTTTTGCCCGTGTTAAAGCTAATTTTATTAATAGCAAGAATAATCTAAGGAGGACAAATGAAAAAGCTCATCTTGGCACTAACAATTATCGTTGTTCTGGCTGGCTTTTACGGTTGTCAGTCCCCTGAAATGACATCAGCAAAGGTCTATCTTCAACAAAAGGACTTTCCAGCAGCGTTGCAGCAGTTGAAGCTCGAAATAAAGAAAAATCCTACCAACGCTGAGGCTTATTTTCTTGCTGGCCAGATTTACGGCGATATGGACAGCTTGGAACAGATGATCGCAATGTTCAAAAAAGCCGAAGAATTGGACACATCATACAAGGAGGAAATAAGAAAATGGCGCATGGGTAAAAGCGCTGAGTCGTTAAAAAAGGGAATAAAGGCCTATAAGAAAAAAGACCTCGATAACGCAATAAACTGGACAATTCTGGCTATCAAGGTGGACGACAAAAACATCGACGCATGGAAAAACCTTGGATTTCTTTATCAGGAAAAAATGGTTGTGCTATCGGATAAAGGACTCGAGGACAGTGTCAAATATTATTCCGAGAAACGCCTTGAAGCATACAAACACGCATACGAACTAAATCCTAAAGATGAGGAAAACGCTCGTATTTATGGTGGATTCCTGCTTGAGAAGGGTCTTGCAGATTCAGCACTAAAAGTAATTAAGCCATTTCTGGCGGAATCCAAAAGTGCCGAGCTAAACTTACTTGCTGCAGATATCTATCGTCATAAAAACGACACAAGCAAATCCCTCGAGCATCTTAAAAAAGCAACCCAACTTCAACCAGATAATCCAAAAATCCTTTTCGACATAGGCGTTATCTACTACAATCTCGAGAATTTCGACGAGGCGATGAATTACTTCAAAAAGGTTCTCGAGCTTCAACCTGACAATCTCGATGCCAAGATGAACTACATATTATGTCTTTTCTATGCCAAAAAATATCAAGATGCGGAACGAGAATTAATAAACCTCCTCGAAAAGCAAAGAGACAACAAAGACGCGTGGGAAATACTTTCCATAACATGGGGAGCACAAAAGAAAACGAAAAAAGCCAAAATAGCCGATCAAATTTTTAAAGCGCTCTCCGCCGGCGAAAAAGAAAAAGCTGACGAACTTATTAAAAAGCTTAAACTATGGAAATAAAATGACAGCAGTTAATAAAAGAGAACAAAAAATAGGCACGCTCCAGTGGGCAGAACCGGTGGACAAAGATTCTGTTAAGGAGAAACTGGAGAAAGTAGTTCTCGTGCGGCTCGTCCTGCCCGAAGACGACGAATCAAAGCTAAAGTCGGACCTCCAGGAGCTGGCGCTTCTCACCAGAACGGCAGGTGGAGTCGTGGTGGGAACAGTAATCCAGAAGCGGAAAAAGCCCGACCCCGCATATCTTATAGGAGAGGGTAAAGCAAGATTTCTTCGAGACCTGCTGGCAAAAACCAAAACATCAACAGTAATATTCGATAACGAACTTAAACCCGGTCAACTTCGCAACCTTCAGCGGATTTTCGGTGACCACATAAAAATACTCGATCGAAGTGCTTTAATACTTGATATCTTCGCCACTCACGCGCGGACACCCGAGGCGAAAATTCAGGTTAAACTGGCTCAGCTCGAATATCTCCTCCCAAGGCTTTCTGGTATGTGGCGACACCTCGAAAGGCAATACGGAACCATAGGAGTCAGAGGCCCGGGTGAAAAACAACTCGAGATGGACCGAAGAACCATAAGAAAACAAATATCAATTTTGCGCCAGAAGCTTAAAAAGGTCGAAATAGAAAGACGAATACAAAGGAAAAGGCGAACAAAACTTTTCCGAATATCAATAGTTGGATACACTAACTCAGGTAAAACATCGCTTCTCAACAGACTTGCTGGTGCAAGGTCCTATGTGGCTAACAAGCTCTTCTCAACCCTCGATGCACTCACGAGAAGAATTTCCGATGGTGAAAAAGTGGCTCTTATAACCGATACAGTAGGCTTTATCCAGAAAATTCCGCACCATCTCATAGAATCGTTCAAGAGCACATTGGCCGAAACCCGTGAAGCAGACCTCCTTCTGATAATCGCCGATGCCAGCCACGAAGCTGTGGACGAACACATAAAGGTCGTTAATCAGGTTCTCGATGAAATATCAGCACCAGACGAAAACCAAAGGCTGCTTGTAATGAATAAGGTTGACCTTTTAACCCCCGATGAGTTATCTTGGTTAAGAAGAAAGTATCCTACTGCTATGTTCGTATCGGCTTTAACGGGCACAGGCATAGACGCTCTTAAAGAATACATATTCGCGAGGATTGGTGAAAAAAATGCTCGATGAAGTTATCGACATATACTCGTATCGCATACCCGCATATCTTCCAGCGGCGTCGCTGGTGGTTCTTAAAGGGCAAAGTGTTCCCAAATTAATAAGCAGAATAAGGAGCAAACACATTATAGGTTACTTTCCGAGCGAAGAACTCGCTCTTATTACTTTGCAGGCATGGGACAAGCTTGAGCTTCAGGCTCCCCTCAAGGTCTGGGTGCTCGATTCGAGACGCTATGTCGTCGATACAGTAATGGTAAATCAATTTTACGCTGTAGCTGCCCAAAGGGGCGACAATTCTCTCAGATGGGCGCTGGTAACCCGCTCCACTGGACGAGTCGATGACGCCACGAGAATAAAGCTAAAAATTCGTGGATACATCGGTGAAGTAACCTTAAGAGATGTTGAACTCGCTGACGATCTTGTTGTTCTCGCAAACGACCATGAGAGAGGAATACTGGCTGGTTATCCTGTTCAGGGGCTATGGTTTGCAATATCATTAAAACCTTATGTGCCCGATTACTGCTACGGTGTCGAAAAATGGGGCGAATTCATGTATCTAACGCTACAATCGGAACTCGTTAGAATATCCCTCGATGCGCTCGTTGACATAGTTGACGCATTATCCCAGAAAATACAAAGTGTCAGAGTAGCAAAGAAAAGAAGGGAAAAAGCTTTTTATGCCGTGGAAGCCCCCAGATATGCCCACAGATATCTTGAGCTAACACCGCTAATTCAAAATGGCAAGTGGCGGGAAAGCAGAAGAATTAACATAGAACTCTCCACCGCCAAATCAAACATCAAAATAAAAAGTAATAATGCAATAATACTTGACCTCTGGGCTGGCCTTTCAATGCAACGAGGCATGCTTTTCATTCGAACGCCATACATAAGCGCAGCCTACGACATGGAAAACGATGTGTTCTTTCCTATAACTACCGAGGTAACTCCACCATTCATAATGCCTATGGAAAACGGTTGGCTCGAGATTCATAAAGACAGAATGTACTTCTCATCAACTCTACAATCGGCGGTCGAAGCCGTAAAGTTTACAATGGTAGCTGCCCAAAGCGGAATGTAGCTTACTTGGAATGGTAAAATCTTCCCTAAATTCAAAACAGATAAAAACCTCAAAATAAAAAGGGAGCCCATTTGGGCTCCCCGGAAAAATTTCATCTCCCAAGACTCGTCACTTGGTGTAATGAACCACTCGCGTCGTTTCTCCGAAATCAGTTCTGACTTTTATAATATACATTCCAGCCGGCGCATTCTCAGGTCTCCAGGTCAACTGATATGTTCCGGCAGCCAGTGTAGAATTAGCCAGCGTGTACACTTTCTCGCCGCGTATGTCGTAAACCTCTGCTACAACAGGCGATGTTTCGGGCAGATAGAGGCTAACATTAACCGCGGAGTTGAACGGATTCGGATAGGCTGTGACACTAAACTCAGGTTTAAGCTTGCTATCTGAAATACCACTGTAGAAGAACCCGCCACCATCGCCGGTAGTGTCTCTTCTCGACCTCAGGCGCGCTATAAACCTCGCGAACAGACTATCGCATCTATCTCCAGGGGTATAAGTGCTGTCGATTCGGCTCCTGAAAACGGTCCAATAATGCTCGAGGCTATCCAAAGTCCAGGTGGAATCCCTGTGAAAGCGTACCCAGTGCATGTATCTGCCGATAAGCCTCAAGCATCTGCAATGAGGACAACGAGGTCTTCGTGGTGGCCAGTGAGGTGGTCTGTGAGGCGGACGATGCCAAGTAATCCACCTCGTGAAAATAGTGTCGCAATGGTCAGGTCCTGAATACGATGTGTCCACAGAATCACGAAAGTCGGTCCAATGTGCAATCACCGTATCACGGTTCCATGTCGAGTCAGCATGCGTTCTTACCCAACCCATATAAGCACGGATAAGCCTGAAACAAACCACGGTGGCTGAATCCGGTCTGTGGGGTGGCCTGTGAGGCGGCCTGTGCGGCGGACGATGAGGTGGTCTATGGGGCGGAGTCCATCTTACCCATCGAGTAAATATGGTATCACAGTAGTCTGGTCCTGAATACGATGTGTCCACAGAATCACGGAAATCGGTCCAATAAGCCAACAAAGTATCGCGCGTCCAAGTGGAGTCAGCATGCGTCCTCACCCAACCCATGTACGCATGGATTAACCTGAAACAAACAATAGTGGTCGAATCCGGCCTGTGAGGCGGCCTGTGCGGCGGACGATGAGGTGGTCTATGGGGCGGAGTCCATCTTACCCATCGAGTAAATATGGTATCACAGTAGTCTGGTCCTGAATACGATGTGTCCACAGAATCACGGAAATCGGTCCAATAAGCCAACAAAGTATCGCGCGTCCAAGTGGAGTCAGCATGCGTCCTCACCCAACCCATGTACGCATGGATTAACCTGAAACAAACAATAGTGGTCGAATCTGGTCGATGATGCGGCCAACTCTGCGAGAATGCCATGCCCAGTAATAGCAATCCCAAAGTACCCACTACTAACAATTTCCTACGCATCTCATACCTCCTTTCTCTTTCGGTTTCCTACTTATAAAGATAATAGTTTACCGATTTGGTTTACATATTTTTCCACAAAATTTTACCCATAATGATTTGAAAATAAGATAATCGAATCTATTTTATTTAACAAATGGAAATAAGCTTCACTAAATACATTCAACCACGACCGCTATCAAATTTTAATCGGATTAGTTTCTTAATAAGCATCAACGGCGAACTACCATCAAAAATTCCCAAAAACTTGATACCATTGGAGGCTCATAAGCTACCCTCGCGAATGGTAACACTGCTGCAGATACATTCACCTGTAGTTCACACAATAACCCACGAAGTCGACATAAATCGAATAAACTTTCTTCCTGGCGATGGTCTTATAACCACCATACCTAATTTAGCGCTGGTGGTTCGCGTCGCAGACTGCGCACCCGTCCTTATTTTCGAACTTTCTGGAAAAGTCATAGCGCTTCTTCATGCAGGCTGGCGCGGAATAATGCGCGGTATCCTGGAAACAGCGGTTGAAAAACTCGTGCTAATGGGCTATGCACCCAAAAACTTAATCTCATACATAGGACCAGCAATAGGAGAAGAGAACTACGAGGTCGGCGATGAATTCCTTCACTGGTTTCCTCGTTCCGCCAAAGTAATAAACGGAAAGGTTCACTTCGACATTAAAGGCGAAATAAAATTGCGACTCCAAAAGCTCGGGATAAAAATTGCTGGAACCTTCCCTTACTCAACTTACTCCACTCCGTGGTTAAGCTCTTATAGACGCGACGGCAAATCGTGCGGAAGAACAATTTGCATAGCTTGGATCAAACAGGACACCCAAAAATGATCAGAATTCTCCTAAAAATTCTTATTATAAATGCCATCCTCAACGCATATATCGCGGGGGTCCCCAAAAAGCTTTCGAACATCCCCGTCGATTCTCTCCCACAAGACCTATGGGAAAAAGGATATTGGCATGCAAGGGTCGATTCTATCCACGGTGACACGGCATTCGTCACGCTGGGAAAACCGGCAATACTTAAGAGCGTTAAATTTGTGTGTCCAGATAGCGTGAAGAACTTTCTGAAAAAAATCAATCCCCCTAAAACCAGCAAAATTCTTGCCACCAATGAAATCATCTGCCTTGAAAGTGAAATCGTTAACGAATTGAAAAACAATGGCTATCCATTCGCTTCGTGTTCAACTGCTCTCGCAAAAATCGACGAAACCGATTCAGCAATACTCGTGGACCTTGACATAATCATCAACCCGGGAATACAGGTAATCCTTAAATACCTCGACTCGCGGATTGAGGGCAGAACCAAAAAAGAAGTTTTAAAACACCTCATGCTTTTCCTCCCGGGCATGAAATACTCCCAAAAGCACATCGACCGCGGAACACAAAGATTACGCCGTGCAGGCATAATAGCACTTTCGATGCCACCATACCCAGCCATAGACCAGAACGGTGACTTTGCGCTCGTCGTCCGAGGAAAAGATATAGCGGCAAACTCTTTTCAGGGAATGCTTGGCACGAATGGAAAAGATGTCTCAGGTGAAATACAATTTATCTCCAAAAATCTCTTCGGCACAGGAAGAAAGGTAAACTTGCTCGCCTCGCACAGAAAAGATCAAGTAACATTCTATTTCTTCTTTATGGAACCCTTCATTGGTAATCTAAACATATCACCACAGGTAAATGTCAACATCGAACTCGCCAACTACATAAGGCAAAATTACGCTTTAGGATTTGAATTCCCCTTAACATTTGAGCTAAGCGGGTACGCAGGCGTTAAAATGGGCAGAAACTACGATAAGCAGAACCCACATGGTGGAACAAAACTTTTCGGGGGAGAATTCAGCGCCAACATGTCAACGATTGACGACCCTATTTTCCCGAAGCATGGGTTTATCGTAAGAGCTGGCATAATGGCTACCAAGCTCGAAGATATAGATGAAGGGAAAACGCGATTAGCAGTAAGCGCCAATACTAATGAGCTTTTCGTAAAAACATACAAAAAATTTTCACTATGGGTTCGCGCAAATATTAAAGGCTACTTATCGCCACGATTTCCAGATAAAAGCTGCTGGTATCCATTGGGTGGCTGGAGAAATCTCCGAGGGTTCAGAGAAAATCAATTTTACGGTTCCAAAGTTGGGGTAATATCTTTTGAGCCAAGAATTTTTATTGGCAGCACATGGGCAGCGCTTTTGTTCTTTGACTTCGGCGCGTACCTCGATCTTTACGGCTGGCATAAACCGAAAAGCTATGGAGCAGGTGTGGAATACAAAAATCCACCCGCCGCGATATCCATAATATACGGAATCAGCGAGGGCAGGGCACTCGACGAGGGATTAGTCCATATAGGAATGAGGTTGGAGATGTGAAAAAATTTAAATTATTTTTGAAAAACAAAAGATTATCAATAGAATATAGACGAATTAAAAATTGAGGAGTTCAGATGGGTGTAAAAACAAAAAAAGAAGAGTTAACGGAAGACGAACTCGTAAGAAGCATATTTCTTGAACTCGCGGACTTGCTCGAATACCTCGGCGAAAACAGATTCAAAGTTTTGGCCTACAGGCGCGCTGTCAAATCCATAGAAAGTTCAGGCAAATCAATCCGAGAACTGCTCGAAAAAGGAGAGCTAACCAAGCTGCCCAATGTCGGCGAGGTCGTTGAGAAAAAGACACGGGAAATACTCGAAACGGGAAAATTAAGGAAACTCGAGGAAGTGCGAGCAAAAATACCAGAAAATATAAGGGAAATGATTATAAAACTTCCTATCTCACCAAGCTCTGTCGCGACTTTAGTAAAAGCTGGCGTAGACTCAATGAAAAAGCTCCGTGAGATGGTGCTTGACGGACGAATAAACTCCGTACAAAATCTCTCGAAGCGCACCATAAATCGTCTTCGAAAATATTTCGAGTCCAATGCCTGATACATCCAATCAAGAAAAATTAGCCTGTGCGCTAAAAGCCCTAACAGGCGCAAAGTTCAAATTAGGGTACAAATACCCGTTTGGCGGCTGGATAAATATCCATCATAGATTTTACGGCAAACTTGGGCTACTTTATCTGTCGAAAAAAGGGATTTTCATATGTGGACAGCTCCCGAAAGTTAAGACAATGTGGGCATCGCCTGTAAACGGATTCACTATAAAGGATGTGTTCGTTCAGGGAGAATTCATTTCCGTATCAATGAGCAAGGAATACGAAGAGAGACTATTGATTATAATTCTGAAAAACGGTGGCAATATAGTTGTCCTAACAAAAGATTATTCTGTCATCTGGTCTGCCAAAATAGTTGAGGCGGAAAAGATTCTAAAAATCCTTACCCAAAATGAGCGGAAAGAAATTGAACCGTTGTCGCAAAGCCTGCTATACGAGTTCGCAGCAGTAGGAACAAAAGAATTTCACAAAAGCTTTCAGGAAACTCTCGAGAGAACGGTAAGAAAAACGCTCAAAAAACGCTTAAAAAGCATTAGACGAACATTATCAAAAATTCGAGAGGACTACTACTCGCTCGGAGAACCAGCAAAATTGCGCAGATTGGCTGATGTAATAATGGCAAACCTTCACCGAATACCTCCGAAAACGAGCGAGGCAACTGTTTTTGACCCCTATAAAGGAGAAGAAGTTAATATAAAACTTGACCCTGGAATACCACCCGTAAAGTTCGCGGAAAAACTTTACTCAAAGGCGCGCAGAGCCGAAAGGGGAAGAAAACAAATAGTAAAGCGATACAGGGAACTACTACTCAAAGAACGCGAATTAAAAGCGCTTGAAAAAATGTCTTCAGTTGACCTTATAGCTGAAAAATTGGGGATAAATCCATCGGATGTTCTGGGAGAGCCAATTCAGGATAAACTAAGGGTAAAAGCCAAATCCTACGGGGCAGGTATAAAACGGTTCATTAGCAGCGATGGGTTCGAAATACTCGTGGGCCGCTCGAAGGAAGCCAACAATAAATTAACATTTTCGGTAGCCACAAAGGATGATATCTGGCTTCACGCCGAGAGCGTAAAAGGTGCACATGTGGTAATAAAAACTTCCGGCAGAAAACCTTCACAGAACACGATACTTGAGGCAGCATCATTAGCAGCATTTT
>JAGGRZ010000043.1 GCA_021159335.1 bacterium | reverse complement strand
GAATTAAACGGCACAGGATACAGCGAAATCTCAATCTCATCTTTTTCTGGGACAAGTTTCGGTTCACTAACGGCCTCACCGATGTCCTCACCAACGAGGTAGTTCCAAGCAGCACGAAGCACTTCCCACCTGTTTGAAAGGTCGTTAATATACTTAATGCCACCAAGATACACCGACGATATAATAGTTTTCCACGCTGAGTTCGTGTGAGGAATTGAGCCACTATGCGCAACCATTCTTATGTTCGATGTTATTGGCGGAGGATTATCCTGCGAGCGAAGCATAACTATGCCGCCTCCAACAGCATCAAACTCGTCCACTCTGTGGTCAGCGCGAGATTTGAAGAAGTACTCAAATTGCCTCGGTGAGGACCACAGATCACTTTGAGCAACAAGCGAGCTAACATTGCCGAAGGCTGCTAATCTGCCATCAGCTGCATAGGATATGCCGAAAAATTCGAGGAAATGTCCATCGAAAGCTGTCGAATAGTCCCTTGCTACATCAGCACCTTCCCAGTAGATTCTTCCGCCTGCGGCGAGATAGTCGATAAGCTTAGCTATAGAATAATCCGAAAGCTTCTCATTATTGAAGTCTCTAATACCAGTTATAACGAAGACAGCCTTGTATTTTAAGAGTTCGAAAGTATCGAGTTGCTCATCCTGACTCGTCAAAGCGGGAATAATGCCTGTAGCGGAAAAGAGTTCAGACACCACTTGTGCCTCGTCATCGCGAGAGCTATCGGCAAGAAGCGCACCGTTGTCGAAATCAACCACGAGAACATCAGGTTTCGTCGGGTCATCGTTAACATAGCCACCAACTGCTCTCGTGGGTTCGCTCGTGCCTTCATCGTAGATGGCATAAACGCGATAGAAGTAATAACGCAATCCACCAGTAGCGGTTCTGTCAATGAAGCCTGTAGTAAGCGGAGGTAAAATCGCTATTGTATCACCACCAATGGGAAGATAGGTAGACCTTATCACGCCGTAACCACGAAGTCTGGCTGATGTGCTTTCTGGGGGTTGCCAGCGAAGCGCAATCCTGCCGTGATACCCCGAAAGCACTACGAGATTTCTCGGCGGATTAAGTGGTATTTTCCTAAGATGAGCGTTAATAACCAGCGTTCCGGGTTCCCAAAGTCTAACAGTAGTGTCCAAAGGCTGATAAAGGGGTTTTCGGAAATGAAGCATATGCTCACCAAACAATACCCGCGTGAACTCATAATATCCTCTCGCATCAGTGTAAGTCGATTCAGCCCTATCGAGCACCACCAGAGTTCTTGCAGGCGAATCGGGCGGTAAAACGCGCACGAATCCTCTTATAACCCCTCGCTTGCGCATCATGTGCAAAACAAGTGTGTCCGACCGCGAATGGAAGAATATCAATGTGTCAACGGTCTGATAACCAGGTCTCAGCGCAACCACTGTGTATGTGTCATACGGCACATTTCTGAATCTAACCCAGCCCGAGGAATCAGTTATAGCGCTATCGAGTCCCAAAATCATGACGCGCGTTCCCCAAAGGTTGGCACCATCCTCAAGAAGCACCCTCACGAAGAGGTCGCCTATGATTTTTTGCAGAGTAACATTAATAAATGCATTAGCTCTAAGGAAAATAGTAGTATCAGCATCCCTGTACCCAGTATGAACAAAGGAGAGAGAATGCTCCCCATATGGAACATTATTGAACCTGAACGCACCATTTCTGCTCGTAGTATCGGTCAAAGAGCCATCAAGAGTAACGATAGTCCCATCCCACTCTCCTATAGGACGGTCGCTGAGATGCACCCTGCCGCTTATCTGATACCTTCTTAGGTAGAGCGTATCCACGAGAATGATGTCGCCAACCACCACGGCATCGTGGAACTTCGTGTAATATCCTTCGTGATATATACGAATCCTTATGTGAGAGCTGTCGGGGATTCCGCATATCTCAAAAGCGCCGGAACGATTAGTAGTATCGACAAAATCAGTTCCAAGAATTCGAACCTCGGTGCCTGAAAAATCGGTTGCGCCCTCAAGAAGAATGTGCCCAGAAAGGCAGTATGTTGGCGGAATGTATCTTATGTATTTGAAGAAAACTACGCATGAAGAGTCAATCCTTATTCCAAGCGTTCGTCTCAGATTATGCCACACAGCGGGAGTGTCTCCAGGAGTGAATGTTATTCCCCACAAAAGCTGGTCAGCAGGCGGCAGCCCAACAATATCCCAGCGCAGAACAAATGGATGGGTAATGTTGCTGCACTGAAGTTGCCATATTATCGTATCCTCATCAACATTTCTTATGTCCTGAATGAGATAATCCCATCCTGTTGGAGATGGTATCCGCATCGCGAACCTCGGCAAAGTCATCACAGGCGGTGGTGCCATAAAATCGAGTCCCGGGTCCACACCATCGGTGCCAACCTCATCAGCTCCAAAAGCGACGGTCGAGAAGAGAGTGTGAGTAGGGATATTTCTGACGAAAACTCTGACCAGCCAATCAGGGGTTGGGAAATCCCCCACCACGAAAAATCCATTGTATCTGACTGTATTGGGTGGTGTTTCAGTGTCCGATGCAGTTATTCTCCAGTAAATCCTGTGGTCTGGCGTAAAGTTGGTATCGGGTATGTAAGCCACAAATGCTGTATCACCACGAATGAACTTCTCACAATCAGCAGTAACATCAACGCCATCGACAACCAGCGATATAGAATTGGTGTCTATCCCCATTCTATCGTCAAGCAAAGCGATGATTATATTGGTCCATGGATTTACACCCATCGCGCCAAAAGATGGATACGAGGCAACGACACGAGGCGGAACTGTGTCTATAACATGTTTGTAGACGAAAAACTTTTTCCCTATTGGAACGTTCATAAATGATGTTGTCGCCATATTTTGCCATAATGTTATAGTTGATTCAGCGTCAGCCACAGCCGCATAGAACCTCGTGCCCTCAGGTATTATCTGGCTTATCCAGCTTGCGAAAAGCACAATCCCCGGATTTTGGAAGTCAACAACCCAGAGATTGTCGGAGTCCAAGGGTCTGGTGTCGCGCGATAGTGCTGTAATGAAAGGATAAGCGGGGTCAGAAAGCTTGAAGAAAACTTCGAACTCAGGTGCAGGAAAGGACGGGAAAGCCACATCGAGCGAATCGAAAAATTGCGATGCTCCCTCGGCGCCAGCGGCATAAATGCATTTTGTAACGGTATCACGAGCAGTAATGTTGACAAAGAAAAGCGGGAACTCCCACTGCGGAGAAAAAGCAGGGACCGATGTGCGAAAAGAAAAGGTTGTATCAAGATAATGAGGGAAAGAGGCTATATCGGCAGCAATAACCCTTATGTTCATCAGTGAATCGTATTCAAAAGGCGGATGTCTATAAATAACCTGTATTCCACTAAGTAATCTCCTTGTCTCGATGGAAGATGTCACATCAACGCCATTAACAAACATCTGTATAGTGTGGACATTAACACCGGTTTCGTCGTCATCGAGAACCACGACAACAGGAGCAGATGGTGGCACATCACGCCTTCCATTTTGAGGGTAAGCGAACGCGAGGTAAGGCGGATGGTCCGCACCTGAGCTGTACGGACGACACGAAATCCAGAACCAATCCGGTGCATCAAATTCCAGATGGTCGTTGTAATGCATATCATACCAGCGAGTGGGTTCTGTTGTCTCGGTTCCTATTCCTATTCTTATCTGCCCAGCTGGTATTGTCGCGGGGTCCCAGCTTATCCTGGCTCTTCCCATAGCACCGCCCACGAAACCTTTGAAAATATGCCTTACCCTTGCGTCGTGGCGGATGTCCACAGAAAGCATCGTTATGAATGGATTCATAGGGTCATTAAGCCTGAAAAACGCATGCGGACCAGACGGCGGAACAAAGGGTATTACCTCATCTATTCCCGGGTCATAGTGCCAGCTTGCTGCTGGGTCAACCCCAAAAACCAATGTGTCAACGAATCCACTAAAACTTATAACTATTGGCTGGCGCCAGGATATCCCCCAGACAGCGCCATACGCCACCAAAATAGCAAACAAAATTGCATACATGCGTTTCATAATAACCTCACTTTTTGTATATTTTTACCAATCCTTTACCTTCCAGCCCACTTCCGGGGCCAGCGCAACATATGGCGAATGCGTCCTTTCCTTTGCCAAAAAAGTCCTTTATAACTGAAACACAATAGCCGCACTGGGCGTTTTCACTGTCGCCATCAACGGTAAACATCGGCTCGGTGGACTTCATTTTACCACCTGCAAAGAAGCTTACCCTTCCCGTGTGATAAATTTCAACATCAAGATATGGCGAACCAACCATAAAATCGGGTATTTTATCACCATTAATGTCACCACAACTACTTGCGGAATACCCGAACAAGCTGTTAACTGACTCACCAATGTATCTTGCTATATATTCCGACTTTAGCGTTTTACCGCCCGGGAAAATATATACGGCACCATAGGAACCGATAGCGCCACCCGGTGCGCCCACCATTATATCATCGTAACCATCGTTGTTGACATCGCCGGGAGAGCAAACCACATATCCAAGATTCTCATCCCTCAACTTGCCGATGTATGTTACAGCTGGCTCTTTGCTTATTATACTTCCGCCCTTGTAAACATAAACTTTACCAACATTTTTCGCCGTTTCCAAATCATAATAAATAGCGCTAACTGCAAAATCAGCAATGCCATCGCCGGTAACATCACCAAGCATTGCGACCCTTGCCCCAAAACCATCGACAGTGTTTTCGCCACGAAGGGTCAAGGCAGCTTTATCAAATCCCATTCCACCAAGGTACACATAAACTTCACCAGTAACCCCTGGACCACCATATTGTGCTCCTATGAGCAGGTCAGGTTTGTTATCACCATTAATATCAAGGCCGCCGGCTATCGACGAGCCAAACCAACCGTTAACTTTTTTCCCGTCAATAACAATGTCCGGGATTGAATCAAGTTTCTTGCCACCGTAAAATATGTAAACTCTTCCCGCATCAGTGCCGCCAGAATCACAATTGGGAGCACCAACAGCAAAATCATCTATACCATCACCGTTAATGTCACCCACCCACGCTGCACTCGCGCCAAACCTATCTCCAGGTGCTTGTCCGCGAAGAATCATGTATGGTTTATCGTTAAGTTTTTTCCCGCCAAGGTAAACATAAACCTTTCCAGGGTAATTAGGGTCTTGGCTAAACTTGCCGTCCGCACAAATCAGCATGTCGCCGTAACCGTCACCGTTTATATCGCCAGCATACGCAACATATGTTCCGAACCTATCCCCTTTATGTGGTCCGCCCGGGGAACTTATGGACCCCACAAACTTAAGTTCCTGAGCGAATAAAATAGAAATAAAAGCAATCGTAATCGTTATTGCTTGTCTTATCACAATCTCCTCCTTCAACCTTCTAACTTCTCAAGCAAAATTTTATTTACTACCTTAGGGTCGACTTGACCACGAGTTTTTTTCATTATCTGCCCCATGAAAAAGCCAAACACGCCCTTCTTCCCAGACCTATACTTTCTTACTGCATCGGTATTCTCTTGAAGAACTTCATCGACTATTCTCTCTATTTGAGAATCATCATTAATAACCTTAACCTGCATTGAGCTTATTATCTCCTCGACCCTATCGCCGCTTTCGGCCATCCTCTTGAACACCTCTTTAGCTATAGGTCGCGTTATTTCACCGTCAGATAACATATTCAGAAGTTTTGCCAGCTCCTCCGGGCTAACTTTAAGTTCATCCGCCCCGATGTTTTTCTCGTTAACAATTCTCATAACCTCTACCAAAAGCCAGTTAGCCGCGGCCTTCTTGTCCTTAACGGCTTCAAGAACACGATCAGCATAATCCGAAAATGACTTTGTTGCACAAAGACTTTCAGCAAGCTCACGGGATAAATTATAACTTCTCATGAATCTTTCTATTCTCTCATCCGGCAATTCACCTACATCTTTTTCCGCATTACTAATCTGGTCATCAGTAACCACAAGCTCAAGAATATCGGGCTCAGGAAAATATCTATAATCAGACGATTCCTCTTTTGTGCGCATTAACACTGTCTTTGATTGACGCTCATCCCAAAGAAGAGTTTGCTTCTCCACTTTTTCACCAGACTCAAGAAGCTTTATGTGGCGCTCTATCTCGTATTGCAGAGCTTTCTGCAAGAACCTGAATGAGTTAAGATTTTTAAGCTCGGTTCTGGTCCCAAGTTCAGTCTGCCCAATTTTTCTTACGGACACATTAGCATCAACCCTAAGATTACCTTTTTCCATGTCACCAGCGCAAATCCCAAGATATGTCACGAGTTGCCTTAGTTTCATTACATATGTCGCTGCCTCGAGAGGTGTTCTCATGTCAGGCTCGGATACTATCTCAATGAGAGGAACTCCGCATCGGTTAAAATCTACAAGGGTTATTTCTCCAGTTCCGATGTGGTAAGATTTAGCTGCATCCTCCTCAAGGTGAATCCTTCTTATTCGCACGATTTTCTGGGTACCATCAGGAAGCCTTAATAAAAGTTTGCCATCCTCCGCTATTGGTATTTCATCCTGTGTTATTTGGTAGCCCTTCGGAAGGTCTGGGTAAAAATAATTTTTTCTCGCGAAAATCGACCTTTTGTTAATCTTGCACTTCAACGCATTGGCAAGCATTAAAGCGTAATGAACAGCTTTTTTGTTTGGAACTGGCAGTGCTCCAGGCATACCAAGGCAAACCGGGCAAACAGCTGTGTTAGGTGGCACATCATAACCCACGACCGGGCAAGAACAGAACATCTTGGTGCGAGTGGTCAGCTGAATGTGAATCTCGAGCCCTATTACCGCTTCGTATATCATATGTTAATTATTATTAGTAATTAAGTAATAGTCAAGTTAAAAAAGGGATTATTTAAATATTTTTGATAGATTATTTTCGCATTTATTTATCGCACAAAAGGTTAGAAAGTTTATTCTACCGTAACGCTTTTCGCAAGGTTTCTGGGCTGGTCGACATCGCAGCCGCGCATTACCGCTATGTAATAGGCCAGTAGCTGAAGCGGTATAACCGTGAGCATGGGTGTGAACATGTATTCAGTTTTCGGAACATAAATAACATGTTCCGCGAGCTTTTTTATTTTCTCGTCGCCCTCAGTAGCAACCACTATAACCCGTCCACCCCGTGAGCGGACTTCCTCTATATTGCTTATTACTTTCTGATAAAGTGGGTCCTCAGTGGCAATAAACACTACCGGCATGTTTTCATCTATAAGCGCTATTGGTCCGTGTTTCATTTCCGCAGACGGATAGCCCTCGGCATGAATGTATGATATTTCTTTAAGTTTCAACGCACCCTCAAGCGCTACTGGAAAGTTGTAACTCCTTCCCAAATAAAGGAAATTGGAGTGGTCCTTGAATTTTTCCGCTATTTTCTTTATCTGCTGATTTTTACGCTCTTTATCAAGAATATATTGAACCTTGTCCGGAATTTTTTCGAGCTCAGATGTGAGTTTTTTCCCTGTCTCGAGCGATAGCCCTCTCATCCTGCCAAGCATTATCGCGATAAGAGACAGAACCATTACCTGCGATGTGAAAGCTTTCGTTGATGCGACGCCTATCTCCGGCCCAGCATGGATGTATACTCCGGCATCCGTTTCGCGAGCTATGGTAGAACCGACTACGTTAACTATTCCGAACACTGGCGCACCCTGACGCTTGGCTTCCCGAAGTGCAGCTAATGTATCAGCAGTCTCGCCGGACTGGCTTATTACTATAACGGGTGTATCAGCAGAAAGTATCGGGCTTCTGTAGCGGAACTCACTCGCGTATTCCGTTTCCACAGGGATGCGGGCGAGTTCCTCAATAAGATACTCACCTATTAGAGCAGCATGCCAGCTCGTTCCGCAGGCGGTTAGTATTATGCGCTCCGCACTGGCAAGCCTGTCATGATAAGGTTTAAGACCATTAAGTCTTGCGGTGCCGTCCTCAATGTTGAGTCTTCCCCTGAAAGCATTCCGAAGCGTTTGGGGCTGCTCGTAAATCTCCTTAAGCATGAAGTGAGGATAACCACCCTTCTCAAGCTCCTGCAGAGAAAATGTTATGCGCTGTATTTTGGGAGTTATTCGCTCCCTCTTTAAATTCTTTATCTCAAAGTCATCGGCAGTAATTAAAGCATACTCCTCCTCATCGAGATATATAACTCTATCAGTATATCTTATCACAGCGGTAGCATCTGAAGCTATTAAATTTTCGCCTTCACCAGCACCTATAAGAAGCGGGCTTCCGTGACGAGCAGCATAGATTCTATCGGGCTGTTCGCTAAATATTATTCCGAGCCCATAAGTTCCCTCTATCTCAAGTAGTGCAAGCCGCAGAGCCTCCTCAAAATCGTTGGTCTCCTTTAGCATCTCCTCGATAAGATGAGCTATTATCTCCGTGTCAGTGTCAGTGGTAAGTGTATGCCCTCTCGAGGTAAGAAATTGGCTCAGTGCACGATAATTTTCTATTATCCCGTTATGGACCACAGCTATTTTACCCGCGCAGTCAAGGTGAGGATGGGCATTTCTATCTGATGGTTCGCCATGCGTAGCCCACCTCGTATGAGCTATCCCCATGCGAGCAGAAAATTCCTTTCCCGAAAGTTCGCGCTCGAGTTCGGCTATTTTCCCTTTTCTTTTCATTACCCTCAGTTTGCCGTCCTCTATTATAGCTATGCCCGCTGAATCATAACCGCGATACTCGAGTCTTTTGAGCCCCTCAATGAGAACATTAACCGCATCTCTTTTCCCAACATAGCCAACTATTCCGCACATTCAAAATCCTCCAGAATAAGTTCAAAAAATAATAATAAAAAAGTTCCCAAAGGCAATAAGTAAGACGCTGCGAAAGTTCAGGAAATCATGTTTATTCACCTGTCAGATATTCAAGATTTTCCTCAACCATCATGAATGCGTCCTCACCGTACTTTTTACGCACCCTTTTTTTCTCCTTGGCACTGCCTTTAACGATGGCGTCCTTTATTTCAGTTATCGCATCGTAGTAATACAAAACCTTCGTTATAGGCACTTTAACATCATACTCTAAGAGCAAATTTTGTATTTCATCACCACTCGTGGATTGTTTTGAGAGAAGTTCTCTAAGGTCGGGATAAATCTCTATTACTTTGTCAAACTCTTGAAGGTCAATATTTATTTTTGCCGAGGATTTCTCTTTTTTCCCTCTTGAACATGAAACTATAAATACAGGAACTATGAATATGAAGACCAAGAAGATAACTCTACTTTTAGTCACCGCAATTAACTCCTGCTGGATTGCTCCATATTTTGTCGGGTATTACTGAAGCAGGCACTTTAAAAAGTTTGCCAGAACTCGTTATTATAAGCCTTTCAGAGTTTCTTAGACTCTTATCTGGACTTCTTATAGGGTCAGCCATAACCCAGTAATCCTCACAACTAAGGTCAGACCAATACCAGAAGGCGTTCGCCAATGAAGGAAGCGGATTAAGTAGATGGTCGATAAAATCGATAAAACCTGAGTTTGCATATGTTCCCTCGTATGGGCACTCACCGATAAATAAAGTGTATTCATAAACTGGGTCCTCTTCGGGGTGATAATAATCGAGAAAAACCCACCTATTTCCTCTAAACGCTATAGGATGAAACCAGAAATATCTGTCATGCCACCTAAAACCAAGAGGCCAACCGTCCCACCACTCGGGAAAACCACCGTATTCCTCGTACCATTCCTCAAGAGATTCCCTTATCCCTGCCAGAACAACCTTCGCTTGAGCCTGTTTAGCACGAACAGTAGCATTGTTATACATAGGAATAGCTATAGCAGCCAATATGCCAACAACCACAACGACGATCATAAGCTCTATTAATGTGAAACCTCGCCTGAACATTTCGCCCGAGATTAATATACTCTGTTAAAACAGCCTTTCAATATCTATTTTGGAGATGATTTACGAAAATGCAAGAATTTTATCCTAAATAGTTTATAAAGACGATTAGACATCAAATAAATATAGCTTGCCTCAAGCAAATTATTAAGAGATATTATCCCAAAAAGTTTTGGAGATTCATTTTTTAAGTTGTTAACATTGATGTGTTAATATTAAGAGATATATGGAAAACGAATCGCCTTATTCATCGGTTGAAGCCAAAGAACTCTGCGAACTCCTCGACAAGAAACTTGTGGTTGAAATCCGCGATGATGCTGGAATACATTGGGTTTAACGAAGCCGCAAATCTCATAACCAAAGCCCTCGAAAAAACTATCGCTGATAAAATCGTCACCTATGATCTCGCACGCCACATGGGGATAGAGCCCGTTAGGACCTCTGAGTTCACGAGGGCGATAATAGAAAGAATGGAAGAATAAAGGGGGAAACTAATGGAGTTGATCAAGGTGAACATCGATAAACTATTTAATTTCGGAGTAGAAGTTTTCAAAAAACTTGGCGTGCCAGAGGACGACGCCAAAATAGTCATGGATGTTCTTATAGCCTCCGATAGGCGCGGAATAAGCTCCCACGGCGTGGCAAGAATGAGAAGATATGTTAACGGGATAAAAAGCGGCATAATGAAACCGGTGGCTAAAATTGAGATACTAAAGGAAACGCAGAACACGATTCTTGCCTCAGGCGGCGACGGACTTGGTCAGGTGGTTGGATACAGAGTAATGGAAATGGTTATAAAAAAAGCCCTCGATAACAATGTCTGCGTTGGCGTTGTTAGAAACTCGAACCACTACGGGATAGCAGGCTACTATGCGATGATGGCACTTAAATACGACCTTATTGGGGTATCCTTAACCAACTCTGCACCGATTATGGTGCCAACATACGGTAAGGATGCAGTGCTTGGAACAAATCCGCTGGCGCTGGCATTTCCTGCAGGTAAAGAGAAACCCATAGTGCTTGATATGGCGACATCAACGGTTCCTCGCGGAAAACTTGAGGTTTATAACAGACTATCAAAGCCTCTCCCAACAACCTGGGCAACTGACGAGACAGGCCGACCGACACAGGACGCAGCAAGGGTTCTGGCTAACCTACTCGAACGCAAAGGCGGAGGTTTATTGCCTCTCGGCGGTGCTGACGAGGAAACCGGCGGACACAAGGGCTATGGACTTTCATTTGTTATCGACATACTGACCGGAGTTCTCTCAGGTGGTGCTTTTGGACCTAACACATATAAGAAAAAAGGCGAACCACCAAACATCTGCCATATGTTCGCTGCCCTGAGAATCGATGCGTTCATGCCCGTGGAGGAGTTCAAGGCAAGACTTGACGAATACATAAACATCCTCAGGAACTGTCCAAAAGCGGATGGGGCAACAAGAATATATGTCGCCGGCGAAAAAGAAGCAGAGAAAGAGGAATTACACAAAGACTTCATCGAGATTGATCCAAAGGTTTACGAGGATTTGAAATCCATTTCTGAGGAGCTTTCAGTTCCCATGGAGTTCTAACCGGCAGCCGAATGAAGTATGTAAAATCAAAAGCTATTAGGTATTAAATATTCCTCCGCAGCATAAGAAAATAGCATAAGCTTTTAACCCAGATGCTCAGCAACGATCTGGTACACCTCATCAAGTGATTTGGCTATTTCAGGTTTTTTAGGTAGAGAGCTAATGAATTTCTCCCCATAACGCATAGTTATTATTCTTTTGTCCAGGATTGCAAGGACACCTCTGTCGGTCTCGCTTCTTATCAGCCGTCCTATGCCCTGCCGAAATCGAATCACAGCCTGTGGCACAATAAATTCCTCGAAAGGGCTTCGTCCACATCTCTGAAGCCGTTCACTCATGGCTTCAATATAGGGGTCGTCCGGAACTGGAAATGGAAGCTTAGTTAGTATCAACAATTCGAGGCTTTTGCCGGGGATGTCTATACCTTGCCAGAAACTTTCCGTCCCAAGAAGCACCGACTCTACATCTTCTATAAATGTTCTCGATATCGCAGCAAGAGAACCAGAAAATCCCTGTCCCAAAAGTTTTATGCCAACCTGCTGGAAATCGTAATAAAGGGTCTCGTAAATCTGTCTCAATGAATCGTGACTCGTGAAAAGAACCATAGTTCCCTTTCTAAACTTTCGCGATGTTTCACGCACCAACGCGGATGTTTTATCGATGAAGCGCTCGAGTTCTCTCGGTGATGGCATGAACTCCGTGACGACGATGCGTAGTTGAGTTTCGTAATCGTATGGGGAACCAAGAAGCAAAGTTCTAACTCGCTCTCGAGGTGCATATACAAGCCCGAGGCGCTCAAGGTAATAAGAGAAATCCTCGGCAATAGCCAGCGTCGCCGATGTGAACACCGCTGCTCCCAGCCGCTCATAAAGCTCAGTGTTTAGGACCTGTCCTACATCAAGTGGCGCCCAGCAAAGTCTGGCATCAATAGAATCCGGACTTGTCGGTGACTCCATCCAATAAACAACATCGGGCTCGTCAGGGCTTAAAACCACAAGCAGATCATCCATAAGTTCCATTAGCTTGGCTCGCTCGCCCTTAAGTTCTTCAAAATATTTCCTCAGTTCCTCGTTTTGAGGTTCGCCAAGATTATCGATAAATATATCAAGTTCTGTATATAGCGATTTCAGCGCCGCAATAAGTTCATCTCCTCTATCTTTTATCGATTTATATACGGGATTAATATAATCATATCTCTTTCGCACCTGATATTTCTGTTTCTGCCAGTGATAGATTAATTCCATGTTCAGCGCGAGCTCGGAGAAAAATTTATCAGCGCACTCGCGAATAAAAGATATATTCTCCTTTATCCTTTCAAATTGTTCATCCAAAGAGTGATCACCCAAAGCAGTCATAATATACGATAAAACGCCCGAGGGGACAGCTGCTTCTTTATATATTCCATCTAAAACCGATTTTACTCTCCATATACTTATCTCTCCTCCAAGAAGCTCCACAGCCACCATATCAAGTTTATGCGCCTCGTCAACGATTAAGTAGCTGTAATCGCCCAAAATAGCGCCGCCAAGGTCAGATATAAGCAATGCGTGATTGACAATCAACATCTGGGCTTCGGATACCTTGCGTCTTATTTTATATACAAAACAATCTCTATAATATGGGCAAAGTTTACCTATACATGTATGGCCATCGGCGCGAACTTTCTCCCACAACGAATATCTAAAATTATTTATAAACGATGTGTTCTCTGATATGTCGCCAGATTCTGTTTCTGAAATCCAGGAGGCAATGTAAATAAGTCCTTCTCGCTCGCGAGAGGTTAAACTCATAGGGTCGCGCATATATCGCTCAAGCCTGTATAAACATATATAGTTTCCTTTGCCCTTTAAAAGCAACGCGTAAAAATCAAAAGGTAAAACCTTTCGCAGAACTGGAAGGTCTTTGAAAAACAATTGTTCTTGAAGTGCCTTTGTATATGTTGACACCACTACTTTCTCGCCGTTAGCCGCAGACCAGAAAAGCGCTGGCACAAGATAAGCGAACGATTTGCCCACACCAGTTCCTGCCTCGACCATTAAAAGCTCACCATCAATAAAAGCTTGTGTAACGGCAGCCGCCATGTCCTGTTGCTGTGAGCGCACTTTGAAGTTTTTAAGCACTGTCCCAAGCGGACTATTCTCGGAAAAGTAAGCCTCAATTATATCGGGGTCGAAGTCCACCGACTCGCTGGTTGGTTCGCCGAGTTCGTTTTGAAGAACCACCAGTTTATCAGAATTTACCTTAGGTGGCGGCGGAAGATTTTCCCTGAACATCCTATGCTCCCTCGCCAGACGCCAATAAAATTCGAGGTCGGATGCACCAGCAGCAAAAATAAGTTCTTCAATTTGGTCGAAAAGTGGCTCGGGAAGGGAAAGAAGTTTTTGCCACAATTTTTCAGCCACACCAAGTGTTGCCAAAGCGTCGTAATAAGCACGATGAGCACGAACGAGCTCGACCTTAAAAAGAGCTGCAAGTGTCTCAAGTTGATGGTTAACTGCAGTTGGATAAAGAACTCTTGCGAGGGAAAGTGTGTCCACAACTCTATTCCGCGGAATTCTCAAACCCAAAGCTCTACAGTTCTCGAACAAGAATCCAAGGTCGAACGAAACATTGTGCCCGATAAGCAATGCGTTATCCAAAAAGTCGAGAAACTGTGGCAAAACAAGCTCTATAGGCTCAGCTTCAGAAAGCATCGAATCGTCAATCCCGGTAAGCTGCTTGACATAGAATGGAACCGGCCTCTGGGGATTAACGAGCCTTTTGAATGTCTCCTGTCTACCGTCATCAAATACTCTTACAGCGCCAATCTCGATGATTCTGTCGAAGCCCGGGTCGACTCCGGTCGTCTCAAAATCAAAGGCAACAACCTCTTTTTGACCGAAAATTCCCATTTTTAAATTTAGATATTTATTCTATATTTTAGTTTGACAAAAGACGCAAACAACTTTGATTTCATCCGAACTAATATACGGGAGGGCAGATGGAGCAGGTAGCAAAAAAAGCGGTTACTCTCGATAAAATAGTGTCGCTGTGCAAACGGAGAGGCTTCGTGTTCCAGTCATCCGAGATTTACGGTGGCATAAACTCATGCTGGGATTACGGTCCGCTTGGCGTAGAACTTAAAAATAACCTTAAACGCTGGTGGTGGCGTGAGATGGTGCAGTTGCGCGAGGAAATAGTTGGACTCGATTCGGCGATACTAATGCATCCCAAAGTTTGGGAAGCCTCCGGACATCTTGAACACTTCCAGGATCCACTGGTGGAATGCAAAACCTGCCACAGACGATTTCGTGCCGACGAGATAGTAAACGAAAAATGCCCCGTATGCGGCTCAAAAGAGCTTACCCAGCCAAGGATGTTCAACCTTATGTTCAAAACATTTATAGGTCCTGTAGAAAGCGAGGAAAATACGATATACCTTCGCCCTGAAACTGCACAAGGAATTTATGTTAACTACCTTAATGTTATGAAAACAATGCGACTTAAAATACCGTTCGGCATAGCTCAAATAGGAAAAGCTTTCCGCAACGAGATATCACCGGGCAACTTCATATTCCGCTCCCGAGAATTCGAGCAAATGGAGATGCAATACTTCGTCAGACCCGAAGAAGCGGGGAAATGGTTCGAATACTGGCGCAAGAAAAGATGGGAATGGTATTTATCAATGGGTATAGACGAGAATATGCTGCACTGGCACAAGCACTCTGAGGACGAGCTTGCCCATTACGCAATAGAAGCTTATGACATCGAATTCGACTTTCCGTTCGGTCGAAAGGAGCTTGAGGGTATTCACAATAGGGGCGATTACGACCTATCAAGGCATCAGGAATACTCGGGCAAAAGACTTGAATACACCGATCCAATAACGAAAGAGCAATACATTCCATACATTGTTGAGACATCTGGCGGAGTTGACAGAACCATGCTTGCCGTGATAGTCGACGCATACACGGAGGAACCGGAGCGCTCAAACCCTGATAAAATAAGGGTGGTGCTCAAAATGCATCCTCGACTCTCGCCTATAAAAGTTGGCATTTTCCCGCTGGTAAAGAAAGAGGGTATGCCCGAGATAGCAAGAGAGATAGCTGAAGACCTTAAATCGGAGTTTATGGTTTTCTACGATGAGAAAGATTCCATAGGACGACGATACAGAAGACAGGACGAAGCAGGAACTCCTTTCTGCGTCACTGTGGATGGTCAAACCCTTGAGGACCGGACAGTAACGATAAGAGAGCGGGATACTATGGTTCAGGTCAGGGTTAAGATAGATGATATAGCAAAGATGATAAAGGAATACACTGAAAGTTGGGAAAGGGACAAGGGAATTTAATTTTATATGAGAAAAAGTTGCTTAAGCGACGCAAAAAATTTAATCGCAAAGCGAAGGGAGGGGACATGAATCGCGCAATTTTTTTAATTATTGCGAGTTTCCTGCTCGCGGCATTGCCTCTGAGCGCTTCATCCGTAAGCGGGGGCTGCGGTGCATTCATGATCGGATTTGACATGCCTAACCTTGGAAACTTAAACGACAAGCTCGAAGCCAACGGCTACGGTTCGCTCAACAATAAGTTCTTGGCCACAGGCGGTTTCGGCTATGCTGCCATTAAAAGTGTTATTCTTGGCGGCGAGGGTGCTGGCGAATCACAGATAATAAAAAACGATTCACTCAAGGCAAAATTAAGCGCAGGATACGGACTTTTCGATATAGGCTATGTAGTCTTTTCAAGCCCTGTGGCTTTAATATTTCCCGTCGTGGGCATTGGCGGCGGAGGAATAGACCTAACATTATGGCGTACTGACATGTCACTCCAATTCGACTCAATACTCGCCAACCCGGGAATAACGACGGTGCTCAATATGGGTGGACTGATACTTAAAGGAGAGCTTGATTTCCTTTTCTTTCCGCCGCTCGGAAAAGGTTCCTCACAACCTAATGGTATAATGCTTGGTGTAAGAGTTGGCTACATGTACATGCCGCAAAAAGCCTCGTGGAAGTTTGAGGACATAGATGTATCAGACGGTCCCGACTCAAGGCTTAACGGTTTGTACATTCATTTCATGATAGGCATGGGTGGATTTTTCATCGGAGAGTGATAAAGATAATGCTCGGGTTTCAAACGCTAAATGGGTAGTCGCAAACACAAAATTTTCGCCATAATCGGCACGAGACCAGATGCAATAAAAATGGCGCCCGTCATAAAGACTCTTGAAGAAGCAAACGAACTCGAACCAATAGTTATTGCTACAGCTCAACACAGACAAATGCTCGACCAGGTGCTTTCCGCATTCGAATTAAGGGTGCACTATGACCTAAACATAATGAAAGAAGGACAGGATCTCGATTATATTACCATAGAATCCCTGAAAGGTTTGGGGCGCCTGATGGATGAAGAAAAACCCTCAATGGTAGTCGTGCAGGGCGACACTACCACAAGCTTCGTTGGTGGATTGGCGGCTTTTTACAGGAACATACCCGTTGCACATGTAGAAGCTGGTTTAAGAACCGGCGACCTAAGACAACCATTCCCCGAAGAAGCTAATAGAAGATTGCTTGACGCAATATCAGAGCTTCTGTTCCCCCCTACTGAAAAGGCACTAAAAAATCTCCTAAACGAAGGGATTGACCCGAAAAAATGCACTGTTACCGGAAACACGGCTATCGACGCGTTAC
>JAGGRZ010000042.1 GCA_021159335.1 bacterium | reverse complement strand
CAATTTTCTTGTTAATAAATGTCAAAAGAATTTCTAATCTTCTTTCGGCTTGTATACTTTCGCTTCTTCCTCGCCCTTTAGCACTCTTAGCGCACCCATAGCGAGCGCCTCCATCTCAACCTCACCGGGGAAAACGAAAACTTTGGCTATCCACTCCACGCGCTTTTTTATCAACTCAACGAAATCACTATCGAACGCTATTCCACCGGTAAGCACGATAGCGTCGACATTGCCCTCGAGCACCGTTGCGAGAAGCCCTATTTCTTTGGCTATCTGATATGCCATAGCCTTGATGACGAGGTCGGCAAACTGGTCTCCCTCTTTAGCCATCTGTTTTGCCACTCTCATGTCGTTGGTGCCGAGATACGCGACCATGCCACCTTTTCCGCGGAGCATATTCATGACATCTTTTTCGGAATATTTCCCCGAGAAACAAATTTTAACAAGATCAGCGGCAGGCAGACCACCGCTCCGCTCCGGTGCGAACGGACCGTCGCCGTTAAGTGCATTATTCACATCGATAACTTTGCCTCTTCTATGTGCGCCAACGGAAATGCCACCCCCCATGTGGGCTACTATAATGTTTGCTTCTTCGTATTTTTTGCCGAGCTCCCGCGCCGCCTTGCGCGCCATAGCTTTTTGATTAAGCGCATGAAATATCGAACGCCTCGTTATCAAAGGATGCCCGGAAAGCTTAGCTATGGGCTCCATCTCATCCACTACCACGGGGTCAACTATGAACGCAGGGGTTGAGTCGCTTATCTCCTTTGCTATAGCATGCGCAAGTATCCCACCGAGATTCGAGGCGTGCTGCCCCTGAACCCCCTTTCTAAGATGCTCGAGCATAATATCGTTTACAAGATATGTTCCGCCCTCAAGCGGATACAAAAGCCCGCCACGCCCTACTACCGCATCGATGGTCCGAAGCTCTATACCTGACTCGGCAAGAAAATCGATAATTATATCTTTGCGGAATTGATATTGACTCGGTATGTCCGGGAATTTGGATATCTCCTCCACATCGTGCGCTAATGATTTCGAGAGAACCTGCTTTTCATCGTCGAAAATCGCAAGCTTTGTGCTCGTTGAGCCAGGATTAATGACCAAAATTCTGAACTTGCATTGTTTCTCCATAAGTCCTCCCTCTTTTTACGGCGAAACTGTTTAACCAAAAAATAGCGTAAATTTAATCAGCAAAGTCAATATAATTTGTGGAAAAGAGTTGCTCAAGCTCAAAGTATTTAATAAATTTTTCGGTCAACGAATTTGATAAAATGCATGAGGAGATGAGATGAGAGTCAGGAATTCACTTTTTCCCACGCTCAAAGAGGACCCTTCGGATGCTGAAGTTATCTCGCATAAGCTTATGATCCGTGCAGGGCTGATAAGGCAACTTGCAGCTGGGTTATACACATTCCTTCCCATGGGCTGGCGCGCAATGCTTAAAGCTATAAGAATAATCCGTGAGGAAATGGATGCCATAGGTGGACAGGAGATATACATGCCAGCGCTGAATCCTGTTGAACTGTGGGAGGAAACGGGTCGCGTAAAAGACATGGGTGAGATCCTTTTCCGCTTCAGGGACAGAAAGGAAAGAGAACTTGTGCTTGCCCCAACCCACGAGGAGATAATAGCTGACATTGCTCGCCGGGAAATACGCTCTTTCAGGGACCTGCCTCAAATATGGTATCAGATTCAGGAGAAGTTCAGGGACGAACCGCGCTCAAGATTCGGACTTCTAAGGGTTAGAGAATTCCTTATGAAAGATTCCTATTCACTATGCGCTGATTGGGAACAGCTCGATGAAATTTATAAACTTCATGAGTACGCCTACAGGCGCATTTTCACTCGTTGCGGGCTCAAATTTGTGGTGGTAGGCGCTTCAACGGGGCTTATGGGAGGAAAGCAGTCGCAGGAATTCATGGTCGAATCGGATGCGGGCGAGGACATGACTGCGTTTTGCGAAAAGTGCGGATACGCCGCCAACACAGAAATAGCAACCGGGACACCCCAGCCATTCGAACCTGTGCGAATAGCCGAAAAGAAAAAAGTCCACACACCCGGTTTAAGGACTGTTGAGGAAGTTAGTGAATTTCTTGGTTTGCCGCCGGCGCAGATGTTGAAATCTCTCGTTTATGTAAAGGTCTCCGATGGGAAACCGGTTATGGTTCTCATTCGCGGAGACTATCAACTTAACGAGGAGAAACTCGCCCAGCACATGGGGGGAGCAGTTCGTCCTGCTACAGCTGATGAAGTGCTCAAATGGATTGGCGCGCCTATAGGATTCGTCGGACCTGTGGATTTGCCTGAGTCGATCAAAATCATAGCTGACGATGCTTTCCCGAGGGATGTCCCGTTCGCGACGGGGGCTAATGAGGAAGATTATCATGTTATGGGTTATAAGCTCGACGAAATAAGGGTTGATGAATGGGGCGATTTCAGAACCATCAAGGAGGGCGATAGGTGTCCCAGCTGTGGGAATCCGCTTAAGGTGCGGAAAACCATAGAGATAGGACACATTTTCAAGCTTGGGACAAAGTATTCGGAGGCTATGGGCGCAACATTTCTCGACTCTGCGGGAAATCAAAAGCCAATCGTAATGGGAAGCTACGGCATAGGAGTCGGAAGAATTCTTGCGGCGGCTATCGAGCTTTACGCCGACGAGAGCGGAATAGTGTGGCCCATTACTATAGCGCCATTTGAAGTTATAATAACGGCGATCGACATAACTAAACCTGAAATAAAAAAAGCTTCCGAGCAAATATATGGAAAGCTTATGGATATGGGTGTCGATGTACTCTTTGACGACCGGGACGAACGAGCTGGCGTAAAATTCAAGGATGCCGATCTGTGGGGGATACCAATAAGAGTTGTGGTGGGGAAAAAGGTGGCTGACGGGCTTGTGGAGGTAAGCCTAAGAAGAAAGCCCGAGGATAAAATCGCAGTTAAGATTGATGATGCGCCGAAAAAAGTTCTTGAAATGCGCGAAATACTTTATAGAGAGATTGATGAAAAACTAACCAATATAGAAAAACCATAACGGGGAGAAAAAATGCTTAGAGCATTTTGCAGAGCCAAAATACATATGGCTCGTATAACAGGCACTCAGCTCGAATACGATGGCTCAATAGAAATAGACCAAGACATCATGGACGCAGCAGGGATACTTCCCTGGGAGAAAGTCCAGGTCCTCAACCTCGAGAACGGAAACCGTTTGTGGACATATGTTATCCCTGGAAAGCGTGGTAGCGGCGACATAATTCTTAAAGGTCCCGCCGCTCGCAAAGGGACGGTAGGGGACAGAGTGATAATAATATCTTATGTTTACTGCACGGCAGATGAATGGGGGAACAAAAGCCCGATAGTCGTCAAACTTGACGAGAAGAACAGAATTATCAGATAGCTGGATTTAAGAGATACATTTCCTCAGCCTCCGCGGTTTCCGTTTTCCCGCGGTCTCCGCGATTCAAATTTTTCCCATCACCTTAACACTTTACCCGTAACCGCCAGAATGCCAGCTATTATTACGACCCCGCCGACGAAAATTATTATAGTTGTAGGTGCAAGCATTGGTATAAGGTAAACTCCGCATATAGCCGCCAATGTAGCGCCGAGAAGGTCCATGCCGTAGAGCATTTTGCCGCTGCCGCCCACAGCCGAACCACCCCCGAAGCAGAGTCCCGAAACGCAACCAGCAACAAAAAACATGACAACGAAAACACCGAGCGGAATGTGAAAACCTGCTTCACCGAGCGCAGCGAAAAGCACCGTAAGAGCCACGCACAAAAAGACCAATAGCAAGGTCAGATTGACATTAATTTTCTCGCCGAGATAACTTCCTACTGCGCTTCCGAGAAGGAAAATTCCTGTGGCGAGCCCTATAAGCCAGTATAAAACGCCAAAATTAGCCTGAAAAACCAGTAAAATAAGCGTTTGAATGCCTAATCCCCACAC
>JAGGRZ010000041.1 GCA_021159335.1 bacterium | reverse complement strand
AATTATTGTTGACAAATTTTTTGAGCTTGTTATTTTTTTCACGAATATTGAAAGCGAGGTAACATGGGAGCGCATAGCGTAACCTGTCATTTTTGCTCAATGCAAGATTCGTTCGAGATAGTTTTCGAGCTTACCTCACAAAAAGCCTACTTCTCAAAAGAACATGTTCCAAAGATAGGGTATCATTACAGCAGAAATGGCTTATGCCCTCGGGGGAATTTCTGCCTTGAGGCTCTTAAGCACACTAAAAGGGTTGCGTATTGCACAGTGGACGGCATGCAAACGAGGTGCTCGGAGGCTCTTAAGACCGTAAAAGAGCGATTGAAAAGCATTGATCCCGCTAAGGTGGCAATACTTATCTCAGGTAGCGTTCCTCTTGAAGTGGCTTACAAGACTGCGCTCGTGGCTAATTCGTGCGGTATAAGATTCGTTTCGACTGTTAATTTCGATGACATTATTACTGCAAAGTTCATGAATAACTATTCCCGCGAAAAAATAGCCGAGCAGGAGATAATACTTGCTATAGGCGATATTTTCACGAACCATCCAACTATATCGAAGCTCGTTCATGACGCACGATTCGCAGAGCGGAAGAATTTCCTCGCCGTGGTGGATAACACATCATCGAGAACGAGCTGGTTCGCGTGGCAGTTCCTAAAAGCCAAACCCGGCAGAACGGCAGCGGTAGTTAAAGCTTTGGCAAAGGCGGTTCGAGGTGAAAAGGCCGAAGTAAAGAACATTGATGTGGATAAAGCGACATTTGATAAGCTGGTTAACTTACTTCAGGGAGCAAAAAGTTGTGCGGTTCTTTATTCGCCAGGGACAGGGCGTTTCATGGACCCGTTAAGCATAGGGTATTGGGCGAAGCAGCTCGCTGATGCCAGAGGATTCATGTTCGCAGCAATGTCCACCAGTTCCAATGGGCGAGGAGTGGCAAGAATCCTTGAGGCTAATGGATTGGGTAACCTCAAGAACACTCTGGCTGCGATAAATGCCGGTGATGTCGAAGCGCTAATTTGTCTCGGTTGTGACCCGGTAGAGGCTTATCCTGGAATCTACCAGAAAGTGAAGGATATTCCCGTAAGAATAGCCACAGCAACATTGCCTACGGCTATAACCAAGATCGCTCAGGTGATCCTGCCGACGAAATTCCTTTTTGAGAGAACCGGCACTATTTTGAGTCTTTCGGAGCGTAAATACGAATTAAGTGACTCTGTGCCATCCCCTGACTATCCCTGCGAGTGCGCAGTTCTCGATAGTATTGGTGATGTTTACGGTGGAAGCGCCGATTTTGAACAATCAGAGATGATAGCATCAATGGATTCGTTCGCATATCTTGCTGAAGAACCCGAAATCAAGGAAGTAGACCTTGGAGAAATTCCAGTGGTTGGCTACTCGCTGCCACATCATCACGGTGACGGCAGCATAACGAGGAAGTTCTCTTGGATTCGAAAGAATACCGCGGAAAGCGACAGCAATGTCCTGATAAATCCTGCATTAGCAAAGAAAATGGGTATAATGAATGGCGACTCGGTAGTTGTCGAAACGAAGGACGGCAAAGGTGAATTCACAGTAAGGATTCAGGAGGACCTTACGGATGATATAGTTTTGGTGCCTGTATATATGCCAAGTGGACGAGCCGTTCTTGGTTGGGATGACGATTTTGGATTCGTCCCGACCACAGGGAGAATAGAAAAAGTTTAGCTCGGAGGAAATAATGCCAGAAACTGATGTTAAGAACATTAGCGCAGAGGAGAAGAAAGAGGAGAGAAGAATAGTTCTTGACATCGACCGATGCATAGGCTGCCGCAGTTGCGAGGTGGCCTGTTTTTACGAACATAGAGGGCAGCAAAATCTTGTTCATGCTGACCCGTATTACTACGCCCAGTTTCCCTATCATTGCCGTCAGTGCGAGGAGCCAGTTTGCATTGATGCGTGTCCGAGGGATGCTATAGAGAAGCTTGAGGATGGGACCATAGTTAGGCACAAGTTCAAGTGCATTGGTTGCAATAGTTGCGCCATTGCGTGTCCATTCGCAGCGATAAACGAGAAGCTCATACATCGGATAGTAAGCAAGTGTGACCTTTGCATTTCACGGCTTTCAGAGGATGAAATACCAGTTTGCGTGGCTACATGCACATCCGGCGCGCTTATGTTTATTCCGCTCACTGAGGCCATAAAGAGGAAGGAGTGGGGAGCAAGAATATTAGCCAAACCAGGTTTGCACAGGATTTAGATATGAGTGTTCGATTAGAAAAATTCAGCGAAGGATTTCGTGGTTTAGGCTTTGGTTATACGATTTATAGGGGGAAATTATGCCGGTACTATATTACTTAGTGTTCCCTGGATTTGTGTTCGTTAGCGTTGTAGGGCTTTTGACGGCCTGGTTCGATAGGAAACTCACAGCGAGAGTTCAGTGGCGAAAGGGGCCGCCTATACTACAGAACTTTTACGATGTGATAAAACTTCTTACCAAAGAAGTAGTGATTCCTGAGTCCGCTAATCCAACCATTTTTCTTCTTGCGCCCGCTATAGCGCTTTCGGCGAGTGTGCTCGTTGCTACCATGCTGGGAATTTACAATATGAACTATAATGCATCCTTTGTGGGCGATTTAATAGTTCTATGGTATCTCCTCACGATCCCTTCGATAATGATAATCCTTGGCGCTTCAGCATCTGGCAACCCATTAGCTTCCGTGGGTGCTGAAAGAGAAATAAATCAGCTTTTCGCTTATGAGTTTCCCATGATAATAGCGCTTTGCGTGGTCATATTCCGCGTCGGAAGCATTAGTATCGGTAAAATTCTTGAGTATCAGGCTGCTAATGGTCCAATACTTTATTCGGTTTCGGGTGTTTTAGCTTTTATAGTAGTTCTCTTTGCGCTTCAGGCGAAGCTCGGATTGGTGCCTTTTGACATCCCAGAGGCTGAAACAGAGCTTGGTGCCGGTATTTTCATGGAGTATTCGGGTGCTGCTTTGGGTGCATTTAAGCTTACCAAGGCGATACTTCTTTATGTAAGTCCTGTATTTCTCATCACACTTTTCTGGGGCGGGATAAAAGTTCACGGGCTTGGACTCTTGTGGGCATTTCTGAAGTACATTCTCATAATCGTTATCATGACACTTCTCAGAAACACCAATCCACGACTGCGGATTGACCAGTCGATAAAATATTTCTGGGGTTGGATGACTTTAATTTCCATTATAGCTTTTATATTTATGCGTGTTGGCTATTAATAAGAGTAAGGAGAAGAAGCTATGTCATTGAAAATTGGCTCATTAAAAAGATCAATATGGGTTTATCACTTGGCGTGTTCGCCATGTAACAATTGTGATATTGAGATTCTCGATATTCTTACGCCAAGATTTGATGTCGAGCGGTTCGGCATAGTTCTTGTGGGAAGTCCTCGTCACGCTGATGCTTTGCTTGTTACGGGAATGGTTAACAGGCAGATAAAGCCAAGATTACAAGAGGCATACAGGCAAACTCCCAAACCGTGCGTGGTGTTCGCTATTGGTTCTTGTGCAGTTTCAGGAAATTTCTTCAGGCGAAGCTACAACATGGCTGGTCCCGTCGACAGAGTGATAAAAGAGATAGACCCCAATGCCATAGTGGTTTATGTTCCCGGGTGTCCACCAAAACCTGAAGCGATAATATCGAGCGTTGTCAAAGCTATCAAATTCCTGGACAATCTTAAGAAAAAGAAAGTAAAAGTTTGAGTTATGCCCAAGGAGGCAAGATGCCCGATAAACTTATAATAGATGTTCTTAAAGAGAAACTCGGCGATATGATAAAAAGCATAGAGCAACCAAGGAAGAGACGAATATATCTTTTCGTTGATAGGGATGATGTTCAGGATGCGGCGAGAACGATATTTTACGATATGGGTGGGCGGCTTTGCACGGCATCCGCTATAGATACGCCACAAGGTGTAGAGATTATTTATCACTTTTACCTCGACCACGACCAGATGATGGTTAACCTTAAAACGCTCGCTCCGCGTCCTGACCTGGTTACTAAGTCTGTCGGGGCGGTTTTCAAGGCTGCCGAATGGATAGAGCGAGAGATAATGGACTTTTTCGGAGTGAAATTTGAGGGGCACCCCGATCCACGAAAGCTGCTTATAGCGGATGATTTTCCCGAGGGGCTTTATCCTTTCAGGTGCGACTATCCACAGCGTGAGGTCGAGGGATTTAAACCATATATTAACGAGCCACCCAATCCTGATGAGACTTGTGAAATGTAAATTTGAAAAAAGCAGGAGATAAAATATGAAGGAAACCATAATACCAATAGGACCTTTTCACCCGCTGCTTGAAGAGCCGGAGCTTTTCGTGCTCAGGGTCGATGGTGAGACTGTGGTGGATGTTGACCTTAGAATAGGCTGGAATCATAGGGGAATAGAAAAGCTTTCTCAAGGGTTAACCTGGGATCAGGTGCCGTATCTTATAGAACGAATATGTGGTATTTGTTCAACGAGCCATCCTTATGCCTGCGTGCTTGCTATGGAGGATATACTGGACATGGAAGCGCCGCCAAGAGCGCAATACATTAGACCTGTAGTAGGAGAGCTTGAAAGAATTCATAGTCACCTTCTATGGCTTGGGTTGGCGGGACATTTCATTGGATATAATACCGTGTTCATGTGGGCGTGGAAGTACAGAGAGCTCGTGCTGGATTCGCTTGAAAGGTTGACGGGTAACAGGAACCATTATGCGATGTTTAAAGCGGGTGGTGTAAGGCGTGATTTCTCCGATGAGGCGATGGACTTCACTATGAAGGCTATGGATGAGGTTGAGAAGGCGTTGAAGATGTTTTTAGGCGTTGCTCTTGATGACCCGGTTCTTCACAAGAGGCTTAAAGGTGTTGGCGTGCTTACTTATGAGGATGCTATTCAGTATTCGGCGGTAGGTCCGACATCGCGACCGTCGGGAGTTGACCATGATGTAAGGCGAGATGACCCGTTTGATGCTTATGGTCCCGCTTTCGAGGCTGGTGTCTGGAAGCCTATCGTGCTTCAGGATGGCGATGTTTTCGCAAAGACTGCGTGCAGAATTTTAGAAATGCTTGAGTCGGTAAAGATAATAAGGTGGTGCATAGAGAACATGCCTGATGGTGAGATAGATGCAGGCGTTACAGAAATTCCACCGGGCGAAGGATGTGGTCATTATGAGGCTCCTCGAGGCGAGGTGTTCCATTACATGCGCTCCGATGGAACCGGTTATCCGGTGCGCCATAAAGTGCGTGCTCCGACTTACAATAACTTGCCGACTTATAAAGCTACCTGTCCGGGTGCGCATATCGCAGATGTAACGCTCATAACGGCTTCAATAGACCCATGCTACTGCTGCACTGAAAGGGTTGGGATTGTCGATAAATACAACAACTACAGAAGCGTAAAACAAGAGTATTTGACGAAACTTTCGGTCGAGAAAACGCTCGCGCTTAAGCGCGACCTTGGATTGATTACATGGGACCCTTATGCAAAACTTTTGAAGTGAAACGAATAAAAGGGGCTGAGATATGGAAAACTTGATGTTACAGTCGATTTGGGTACCTGCGCTCGGCGGAATAATATGCCTTATATTGGTTCAGCTTCGAGGCAAAGGCGCCGAGGTTTTTATGGATGTCGTGCGAAGGATTATATCTCTCCTCGTTAGCGGGTATGTGCTTTATGCAGGGGTTATGCTGTTTCTCAATCCTGGTGCCAGAGTTAATCTTGGATTATTAAAGTTGGGGACTCTTACTACCCCGATAATAATTCATGCTAAGCCTCTTTCGGCTTTGATGGTATCCTTTGTTGGGCTATTTGGGTTGCTTCACATTATTTATTCGTGGAGTTATCGTCATGGTTGCCCGCATAACAGCTGGTATTATGGATTATCTTTACTAACGCTTGCGTCCGCCAATGCTGTATTTCTCGCTGCTGATATGTTTACGCTTTATGTAGCATGGGAAATTTCGACTTTATGCTTGTTTGGACTTATAGCACTCGGTGACAATGAGATGACCCGCCAAGCAGCAGGTAAAACACTTGCGATACTTGGATTTGCTGATACAGGCATGCTTTTCTTCGTCATCTATGTTTGGTTAACTTATGGAACCTTGGCGATGGAAAGCTTAAAATTAGGTGTTCCCGCAGGATTTGGTTTGATTCTCTACATTGCGCTTGCAATGCCTGCTATTGCAAAAGCTGGTGCTATTCCGATGCATTCTTGGGTACCAACAGCTTCGCTTGGTGCTCCCACTGCTGTTATGGGGTTCTTGCCCTCTTCTATTGACAAACTCTTAGGAATTTATCTTTTGTTCATAGCAACGACTCAAATTTTCGCGTTATCATACACAGTAAAAATTATTTTGATGATAATCGGAGTTATAAGCATAATAGCTGCAGTTTTCATGGCGATGCTACAGCATGATTTGAGGCGTTTACTTTCTTATCATGCTATAAGCCAAGTAGGTTACATGGTGCTTGGTATTGGTACAGGTTCAGTAGTCGGGATGCTTGGTGGATTGCTTCATATGATAAACAATGCTATATATAAAAATTCGCTCTTTCTATGCGCGGGCGCAGTTGAGAAGCAAACCGGCATAACTGAACTCTCACGATTGGGCGGATTAGCTAAGAAAATGCCTTTGTTGTTCTTTGCAAATATTGTAGCTGCTCTTGCGATTTCAGGTGTGCCCCCGTTTAATGGCTTTGTGTCGAAGTGGCTTGTTTATCAAGGTTGTATCGCTGCTGGTATGCCTATAATGTTTGTGTTAGCGGTTTTCGGAAGCGCACTGACATTAGCAAGTTTTGTAAAGGTATTACATTCGGTTTACTTTGGACCTCTCCCAGATGAACTTAATAATGTTAAAGCTCCTGACTTATGGCTTACTCTACCACCGTTTGTGCTCTCTCTTATCTGCATATTTTTCGGGCTTGCGCCAGGCTTTCCTTTAGGAAAGTTGCTTATTCCATCAACCGGGTTAACTGGTGGGACAATAAAACTATTTAGTATTTCATTTGGTGATTCGCTTTGGCAGCCAATGTTCGCTTTTGGACTTCTGTTTTTAGGTCTTGTGATAGCGATGATTTATTACGCTGCTGGTCGTGCCTTCAAAACCAGAAAGGATGCTGCGTATGTTGGCGGCGTGAGACCAGGAACTATAGGAGGCTACGAAGTTTTCACATACGAAAAGTTAAGGGTGCCGGGAACAGGATTTTACAACAACATAAAAGAGGTTGCTATATTCAAAGCTATTCTTCCTGATGCTGAAAGAGGCGTTTTCGACCCTTATTCTTACATTAGTAAAATAGGCTACGCGATAATTGTTAAACCGCTAAGGCTTTTGCATAACGGAATACTATCGACATATCTGTCCTGGGCAATAATAGGGTTGGTTATAATAGGCTTGGTGTTAATAAGAGCTTATTGAGGATAGGAGGAAGATATCATGTTTTTCTTTACCATAATCCTGGTATTCATGATAATAGGGACAGTTATAGCGATAGAAACTCGTAATATGCTTTCCGCTGTTATCGCAGTCGGTGCTGTAGGGTTCGGCGTAAGTTTAATGTTCCTTTATCTTCAGGCACCTGATATCGCGATAACCCAGGTTATCGTAGAAGTTCTGAGTTTGATCATATTGATAAGGACCACTACATATGTTGATAACGAGGCTATCGAAAAGCGGATAGACAATTTAGCGAACATTATTGGGCTTGTATTTCTTGGGCTGTTTCTTGCCTTCTGCTACTGGGCGTTCGCGGAATTAACGCCATTCGGGAGCCCGCTTATGAGAGTCGGAGAATACTATCTCGCATCGGGCTTGGGCGATACTGGTGCAGCGAACATGGTGGCTGCTGTGATACTCGATTACAGAGCTTACGATACTCTCGGCGAGGCGATAGTGATATTCACTTCTATTCTCGGAGCATTCGTTATTCTTAGAACTCGTGGAAGGAAGAAAATAACTGAAGAAGACCTCGAAAAGGTTGGAATACCAGAATAATTCTGGGAGGCAATAAATGAAAAAGGCTGAGATAGAAAAGCTGGTTCACGACGAAAGCATTGGTATGACTTTGATAGTTAAGACTGTAGCGCGGATAATGATTGCTATGATACTGCTTTATGGTTTCTACATCGTGCTTTACGGGCATCTTACTCCTGGCGGTGGTTTCGCGGGTGGTGTTATACTTGCTATAGCTTACACTTTGATGATGCTCGCTTTCAGCAGGCACATAGCTCTGGCGAAGTTAAACGACTTCTGGGCGTCAATGTTCGATAATCTGGGCATGCTCGCATTCGTGATTCTTGGGTATATAGGGCTTAATGTGGGAATATTCCTTTACAACTTCCTTGGAAAGGGCACACCGTTCAGCATAGTTTCAGCAGGTTTTATTCCGCTTGCCAATATTTTCATCGGGGTCAAGGTTGGCGCGTGTTTATATGCTGTCTTTATAGGACTTTCAATTTACGGAAGGCTTGTTTTGAGGGAGGAGGAGTAAAATGACGGTCTTCATGCTTGATATGATTATTTTCGGACTCGGAATCTACTGCCTGATTGCGAAAAGACATCTTATAAAGAAGATAATAGGAATGGTTATAATAGAGTATTCTGTGAACTTGTTCCTGATACTTCTTGGTTATCGTATGCAGGGTATAGCGCCGATTCTCTCTCCCGGGCAGAACATAATAGAATTTGCGAAAAAAGGGGTTGACCCTCTTCCTCAAGCTCTCGTTCTAACGAGCATCGTTATAGGACTCGGAACCCTGGCTTTGATGGCTGCGTACACGATAAAGCTTTACGAGAAGTATAAGACATTTGACATGTCGGAAATAAGGAAACTTAGGGGTTAATGTGTACATAAAGGAGTGAAATCTATGAGCACCGTAGCGATGCCATTAATGGTTGCTTTGCCGATGTTGTTCACCGTTTTGATACTAATTATTGGTAAGTTCTGGCGTTACATAGGACCGATATTGGGCGTGGCTTGCGCCGCAGCGACATTTTACCTTTCTCTTCAGCTTATTACTGCACCAGACAGTGTTTATCAGATGGGTGGCTGGATTCCGCCTATAGGTATTGTTATGGTTCTCGATGGGCTGTCGAAGTTAATGCTTCTGGTGGTGAATCTTCTGGCGTTTCTCGTGATGATATACTCGATCTCGTATATGAATCGCTATACTGCACAGACCAAGTTCTACGCGCTGTTTTTGCTTATGCTTACCGGAATGAACGGCGTGGTCCTGAGCGGCGACCTTTTTAACCTTTTCGTTTTCACGGAAATAGCTTCGCTGGCGAGCTATGCGCTCGTTGGGTTCGGTGTCGAGAGCGAGGAGCTTGAGGCGGGATTTAAATACCTTATTCTCGGCTCTTTAGCCTCGACCGCGATACTTCTCGGTGTGGCGATAGTCTATAACCTTACGGGCACGGTTAATATGGCTGATGCGGCTAATATGATAAATGCGATAAAACCCAACACAGCGCTTATTTTTGCGATAGGTATGTTTATTTTTGGTTTTGCGCTCAAGTCAGGTTTGGTGCCGTTTCACGCTTGGCTTCCTGATGCTCACCCCTCTGCGCCGGCTCCGGTATCGGCTATGCTTTCTGGTGTGCTAATAAAAGCACTCGGAGTTTACGCTATAACTCGCGTAGCATTCTCTGTGTTTAACGGTGAAAAGGTTATTCTCGACATAATCCTCTGGTTCGGTCTAATATCAGCTTTTGTCGGTGGAATGCTTAGCATAGGGCAGGATGACATAAAGAGGCTTCTCGCTTTTTCGTCGATAAGTCAGGTTGGCTACATTGCTATGGGTATAGGTATCGGGACGCCGGCTGGCATAGCTGCTGCGCTGTTCCATCTTTTCAATCATGCGGTATTCAAAGGCCTGTTGTTCCTTGATTCTGGCGCCATAGAGATGAGAACTGGAACGCGCGACATGCGCCAGATGGGTGGGTTGATGAAAAGGATGCCCGTGACGAGCTTGTCAACCGTTATAGGCAGCTTGTCCATTTCTGGATTCCCGCCTTTTAATGGTTTCTTCAGCAAACTGCTCATAATAATTGCTCTTTTCCAAGCTAAAGCTTATCTGTTTGCCGGGGTTGCTATTTTTGTCTCGTTCATAACCCTTGCATACTATGTTAAAGTTCAAAAGCAGATTCTTTTCGGACCGTTGCCAAAGGTTTACAGCAATATAAAAGAGGTTCCCATAAGCATGACGATACCACTGATTACGCTTTCGGTTATATGCTTGGCTGCCGGTATATTCTATGGTTTTCTTAACAATGCGCTTTTCTATCCTGCTACTCAGGCTGTTCTTAATCAGGCTAAATACATTTCAATGGTATTGGGAATAGGAGGTTAACTAATGAAATACATAGGTGAATTCATATTGCTTTTTGGGACTTGGCTTCTGTTAACCTGGAGTCTTGAGCCGGCGCAACTTATAGTGGGTGCCGTAGTATCGCTTGTGGTTATTGGTCTTGTCGGAGACATATTCCTGTTTAAAGCGGGTCGGGTTTTCAACCCAATCAGAGTGTTCTGGTTTATCGTTTACATACCTTATTTGATGATTTATATAGTCCTCGCGAACCTCGATGTTGCCTATAGAGTTATTCACCCTGAACTTCCTATAAGACCTGGTATCGTTAAAGTCAGAACATCGCTCAAAACCGATATGGCGAAAACATTTTTGGCTAATTCAATAACTCTAACTCCTGGAACGCTTACTGTGGATATAAAGGGTGACATAATGTATATTCATTGGATTTATGTTAAGGGGAGAAACATTGAGGATTGGAGCAAGGCAGTAGTAGGTCGTTTCGAACCGATATTAAGGAGGATTTTCGAATGACATGGATGTTATACATACTTTTGTTATCGGCGTTTTTGTGTTTATACAGAATCGCTATGGGACCTACTCCGCCCGATAGAGCAGTATCGATAGATATTCTCGGAACGCTTATGGTCGGCTTTTGTGTTATCGCAGCCTTGGTCTGGAATAAAGATTTTTACCTTAATATCGCTATATCATGGGCGCTTTTGTCTTATGTTGGCTCTATAGCATTAGCGAAATTCCTTGAAAATAGAAGTTTTGATGAATAGGGGGCGAACATGGTCTGGCATGTGATAGGATACATTTTGCTGGTTATAGGAGTATTTTTCGACCTTCTCGGATGCGTTGGTCTCGTGCGATTACCCGATGTCTACAATAGGCTTCAGGCAGCAACTAAGTGCGTTACATTGGGGACTGCGTTCCTACTTATAGGTGCGTTCTTCATTTTTGGCTTTAATGCTGCTGGTATGAAAGCTCTCTTGTGTGCTGCGTTCGTGTTGATATCATCTCCTACTGGTGCTCATGCGCTGGCCAGAGGTTCGCACAGAGGCGGTGTTCCGTTATGGGAAGGTTCAGTTGTGGATGTTTACGCTGAAGACGCTGAAGGTGAAAAAATAAAGGAGGAATAAGTTGAGAAAGCCGAAATTAAGGGAGCTTGGCGAGGCTATTAAAGCTATCGTTAAGGGGCCTTATACAGTAAAGTTCCCGTTTAAACCCGCTGAGGTATTTCCCGAATTCAGGGGTGTTCCTGTTTTCAATGAGGAAACCTGCATTCTCTGCGGTGCATGTGCGCAAATCTGCCCCGTTGAGGCTATAGATGTTCGCGATATAGTAAAGGAGGATGGTTCTGCTGTGCGGGTTATGCACAGGGATTATGCTCGCTGCATATGGTGCAGTCAGTGTGCGGCGTATTGCACTGTGGGCGATGGCATTAAAATAACCAATGAGTTCGACCTTTCCACGCTTGACATATCGGAGGCGTTCGAGGAGATTGAGGGCAAGCTTGTGCTTTGCGAACACTGCGGAAAACCGATAACATCCGAGAAGCACATTCTCTGGCTGGCTGAAAGGTTGGGCACCAAAGCATTCTTGAATCAGACATTGTTTATAACGAAGATGCGCTCGCTTGGGCTCGCCGACGACGAGTATCCTGTCAAGCGCGATGAATACCTGCGAGAGGACCTCAATAAAGTTCTCTGTCCCGAGTGCCGTAGAAAGATGATGATGGCTGAGGATTGGGCGTTTTAAACTGATAATGCTACCAGTTTCTAACTTTTTTTATGGCTTCAAGATAGATTTTTTCCACCTGTTCTGCGAGTGAGTCTGTGCTCCAATTTTTCACGACCATTTCTCTTGCATTTTTACCCAGATTCGCCTTAAGTTCATCAGGCATTAACAGTACCTCGATGATTTTTTCAGCCAGGTCAGCAGGGTCACCTGGCTGTGCAAGTTTTCCCGTTTTTTCCGTGACTATTTCTGGCAGACCGCCTACATTCGAGGCAACAACAACTCTTTCACATGCCATGGCTTCAAGGGCAGCTACCGATGTTGCTTCTATCAAGGATGGGATAACGACTACATCAGCGCTGGAAAGATAGCCCGGCATTTCTTTGTTGGGTTTCGCACCGAGGAAGTGAACAAAATCGGTTATACCGAGTTCATTAGTTAATCTAATAAGTTTCTCTCGTAAGGGTCCATCGCCAATAAGGTAGAGGTGTGCGCTAACCTTTTCTCGGACAAGGGGCAGCGCTCTTATGGCGTATTCGACCCCGTTTTTCTCGAAAAGCCTTCTTGGAACGATGATTATTTTTTCGTTATTTATCCTATCTATGACAGGTTTAGTGGGCTTAAATCTCTCGATGTCCACAGCATTAATGAGAGAGTAAGCTTTTATGTTCGGCGCTATGTCAACGCAAACATCTTTTATTTCCTTGCTTGGGGCAAGTATTATGTCAGGTTTCTTGAGAAGAAATTTCAGTACTTTTCGCCAAAAGGCTTTTTTCGCCAATCTTAGAAAATGACTCGTATGGATTGTGGCTACGAATGGAATTTTTCTAAGTTTTGCGGGTGGGGCACAGGGCACTATTGATGGGAAAGTATGTGCGTGGAGGATGTCGATATCTTTTGAGAGGCTGTAAACCTTTGGTATTGCCGCGATGCTGGTTACTGTCCAGCCTAATGTCGACTTTTTTGGGCAGAATACCCTGTGGACTTTTATTCCGTCATAGACCTCGAATTTTGGTGCGGTCTTTATTGAATGGGATGTAACAACCGTAACATCGTGCCCACGCTTCATCAATGCCTTACAAAGTGTTGCGACATGAGTCTCAAGTCCTCCTACTTCCGGCGGAAAATATATGGAATGCATAAGTATTCTCATTTTTGAAGATAATCCAGTATCCTTTTTACTATTCGTTTGCTTGCTTTTCCGTCACCATAAATAAATCTTTTCTTAGCCATTTTTCGGTATTCATTAGGGTCTGTAAGAAGCCTTTCGGTTTCCTCAACGATTTTTTTCTTGTTCATTCCCACCACTTTTGCGGCACCAGCCTCAACTCCCTCCGGGCGCTCAGTAACCTGCCTTAGCACCAATACAGGTATTCCGAGCGCAGGCGCTTCCTCCTGAATGCCGCCGCTGTCTGTAAGTATAAGGTAGGCTTTTGACATAAGCGCGACGAAGTCTGGATAGTCAAGGGGTTTCGGGAGGTAGATTCGTTTAATGCCGGTGAGTTTCTCCCTGACCACATTATTCACATTCGGATTCATGTGGACTGGGTAGACTATGTTTATGTTATCGAACTTTTCCGCAAGCTCTTTTAGTGCGTCGACAAATTCCTCGAGTGGCTTGCCAAAGCTTTCTCTGCGGTGCGCTGTAACTAATATTAGTTTTTTCTCTGGGTCGGATGCTACCTTTTCGAGCTCTGGGTCAGAGATTTTATGATCTTTTGAAACCATCCAAAGTAACGCGTCGATAGCCGTGTTTCCGGTAACAGTGCACTTTTTCGGGTCAATCCCTTCGTTTAGGAGGTTTTTTAGTGCCTTTTCAGTAGGTGGAAACAGAAGCTCTGATATTGCGTCAAGCAATCTTCTATTAGCTTCTTCAGGGAATGGTTGTCTTAGGTCGCCGGTTCTTAAACCAGCTTCTACATGTG
>JAGGRZ010000040.1 GCA_021159335.1 bacterium | reverse complement strand
AGATGTCAAAATCGTGGCGTACAACAGCTATGGTCTCGTAGCTGTAAGGTCAGCTAATGTAATCGTGAAGCCCACGGACACGCTTAACATACTACCAAACTGGTCGTTCGAATGGGATGTCGACAATGACATGAATCCCGATGGCTGGCGCCCCTACTATAATGGTTTCATATACGATACCTCGGGAACCTGCGCATACTCCGGGCACAGGTCAATAATGTGCCAAAGCACCACCGATGATTCCTCGTACGGCGCATACATGGTTCTCGACATAAACCAAACGACTCCCAAGGACCTTCTGATTTTCGGCTATTCGAAAGCTGAATCAGTAGGCGGGGTGGAAAACAATCACTACTCAATTTATGTCGATGGCTACTGCGCAGATGGCACAAGACTTTACGGCGAGTGCGCAAGATTCCACGTGGGAACTCACGACTGGCAATATTCATCACACATAATACATCCACCATCCCCCATAAGAAGAATAATTCTCTATGCCCTGTTCAGACGACACACAGGAAAAGTATGGTTCGACCATTTTGGAGTTTACGAGATAACCAGCACGAGTGAAAAATACTTTAACAAACCCAAAACCATATCAATAATCGCTTTCCCAAACCCATTCAATAAAGCCACACACATTCTGACCCCCGAAATTGGCGGTGTAAAAACCAAAACTCAAAAGTTCGTCGACATATATGACATTACAGGGCATATAATAGCAAAACTCCCCACGAAATATGGAAGCGCCACATGGAAACCCCAAAACGAAATCGGAAGCGGCATATATTTTAAAGTTCGTAGACATATATGACATTACAGGGCATATAATAGCAAAACTCCCCACGAAAGATGGAAGCGCCACTTGGAAACCCCAGAACGAAATCGGAAGCGGCATATACTTTGCCAGCATAAAAATCAACGGAAAAAGCTACTTCGCAAAACTAATCTATATTAAATAAAGCGCTATTAAATCATGTGTTTGCTAAAAGCCCGTTCTATGGCTATCTTTAACTCGCTATGGCAAAGAACAAAAATGTTATGACATACCCTCTAAGCAGGCTACCATCGCGGATAATAACGGTTCCCAATCTTCTCACACTGGCAAGAATGATACTCCTTCCATTCCTTATTTACGCGCTGAGTGTGCGCAACATATACGGCTACGGACCAGCAGTAAAAGTAGGAATACTCATGATCGCAACCGACCTCCTCGATGGCTTTATCGCGAGAAAATTTAATCAGCACTCAAAGCTCGGAAGCATTATCGACCCTATGTCCGATAAAATAATAATAGCAACACTCGGAATCTACTTTTCTGTTACCAGAGAACTGCCCCTATGGGTTGCGTTTTTCATCGTGATAAGAGAACTGCTTATAATAACCATGGGTACCATCCTCGTTATCCAATACAAACACATACTTTCGACGCACATTACTGGAAGGCTCAGCCCACTGATTTGGGGAGCAGTGTTTATTTTCACAGCTATGGGGGCGAAAACGCCCGCTTACACGCTGCTTTACTTCGCGGTAATTTTCACGGTGTATTCAAGCTTTGTTTACATAAAATCCTTCATAAAAGCTGTATCGGAGGCATGAAATGAGACAATTTATCGTTGTTGGACTTGGAAAATTTGGCATGGAAGTAGCGTTGGCGCTCGCCTCAAATGGCATGCAGGTTTTAGCTATCGACAAAGATCCACGAAAAACCGAAGCTATAGCTGACAAAGTCACCTATGCCGTTCGTGCTGATGCTACCGATCAAAAAGAACTGGCCGCACTCGGACTTTCAGGTGCTGATGCCGCCATCGTGTCGTTAGGCAACAAAATTGAGGATTCCGTTCTCGCTACGATGATACTAAAGGAATTCGGCATTCCCGAGGTTATTGTTAAGGGCATAAGTAAGGAGCACGGTAAAATCCTCAAACTCGTCGGCGCAACCGAGGTAGTGTTTCCCGAGGAAGACATGGCGCGAAAAATAGCGCAGAAAATAATGCATCCAAACATTATAGAACACATTCCATTACTCCCGGACTACTCGATAGTGGAGATAATAGCTCCAAAAACATTTCAGGGAAAAACACTTCTCGAACTAAACCTTAGACGCGAATACGGCGTAGAGGTCCTTATGATAAGGCGCGGAACCAATGTTAGAATGGTCCCCGCAGCGACAATGGAAAAAATTCAAGAAGGCGACATACTACTTATGCTCGGCAAAAACGAAGATCTCGAAAAGATCCGACAGATGGAATAACTCGAAAGCTTTCTGGAGGAGAAGTTGTGCGGTATCGCGGGAATATGGCACGCTGGAGACACAAGTATCCTTTCCTTAATGCTTGACAGGCTCGCTCATCGCGGACCGGATGCCAAGGGAATATACGAAAACCATGAAAGTAACCTTTTTCTTGGTCACAGACGGCTCAGAATAATTGACCTGTCCCCTCAAGCCGACCAGCCCATGACATCATCCGACGGACGATTCGTCATTACCTACAACGGCGAAGTCTATAACTTTCGAGAAATAAGAAAAAAACTGGAACAGCTTGGGCTCAGATTCAAAACAAAAAGCGATACTGAAGTCGTGCTAAATGCGCTGATAACATGGGGAACCGATTGCTTGAAGGAATTTGAGGGCATGTTCGCATTCGCCCTGTGGGACAACGAGAAAAGGAAACTGATCCTTGTGCGAGATAGATTCGGAGTTAAACCACTTTACTTCTGGCAAAAAGGAAATTCAATAATTTTCGCATCCGAGTTAAAAGCAATCCTTGAGCACCCAACCATAAACCGCGAATTGAACCTCTCTGCACTGGCTGATTTCCTCGAGCTTGGATACATACCGGAACCCAAAAGCATAATAAAAGGCGTACACAAAGTGCCAGCAGGAACTATTCTCGAATTCTCCGAAAACGATGCCGAACCGAAAATAAAAAGATTCTTCTCACCCCAGAATTTTTTCGGAGAAAAGCGTCACGAAAAGGATTCCCTGCTTACTGACGAGCTCTTAGAAATTCTCGAGCGGGCTTTTACGAGGCGAATAATAGCCGATGTTCCTATAGGGGTATTCCTTAGCGGTGGTATAGATTCATCGCTTCTTGCCGCAATACTTGCGCGTAAAGTCGATAAACTGCGCACATTCACCATAGGCTTTCCAGTGAAAAAATTCGATGAATCGCGCTTTGCTCGAAAAGTAGCAGATATTATCGGCGCAGACCACACCGAGCTTACGTGCACACCCGATGATGTAAAGAAATGCCTTCTTGAGATTCCACATGTCTACGATGAGCCCTTCGGCGACCAATCAGCCGTGCCTACGATGCTCGTTTCAAAACTCGCGGGTCAAAGTGTTAAAGTAGCGTTGTCGGCTGAAGGTGGGGATGAGTTTTTCGCAGGCTACACACGATACAACCTTGCGATGCGCTGGCTCTCGACACCGACTGTCCTAAAATCGCTGGCAACAAAGGTCCCTACTGGAATACGCTCAGCTGCTCTGAAAATTCTCGGGATTAAAGACCCCGGAACCAAGTCTATAAGGCTAAACTGGCTTTCGAAGGCACACTCAAAAAAGGAGCTTTATACCGCCGCTGTACGGTATTTTGCACCGCGTGAGATTGAAATGCTTACAGGAGTTGAACCAGCTCACAACGATTGGACACTCAGCGAGATCGACGATTCCCACCATCCTCTTGATTTTCTCAGACTTGCCGACATCGTAATGTACCTAAGGGACGACATTCTCGTTAAAACAGATCGCGCCACTATGGCGTACAGTCTTGAGGGCCGCGAACCATTTCTGGACGGCGAACTACTCAGTTTTGCTGCATCGCTGCCTCATGAGATGCTGATAAAAAACGGGCAAAGCAAGTACATCCTGCGCAAATTGCTTGCTCGATTTCTTCCCAAGGAAATAACGCAACGACCAAAACATGGTTTCGGAATGCCGCTTGGAGTGTGGTTCAGGAAAGAACTTTCGGAAATAGCAAAAAGTACTCTCTCAGAAAGCAGAATTAAGAGACTTAACTTCTTAGATTATAAGGAATTACGAAAGATTATCGATTCAAAGCCAAAAAATGCATTGAATACCAACAGATTGTGGCTTGTCACGATGCTTGTTTTATGGGCAGAAAAGTGGCTTTAATCACCTTTTAACCATAGACTTCTGAGCAAGAAGCCTTACTGCAACATCTCCACCAGTAGGTTTAATAACAATCTTGTGGGTACTTTTTCCTGAGAGCTTGATACGCACCTTATTCGCCCGTGATGGTAAAAGTTTTTTGTCGTTTCGGAAGTACGACTGGGAGGATTTCTCAGTTTCAAAGTCGTAAACCGTTTTCTTCCCATCCACGGTAACGACGAGTGAATATCGTTGCGTGCCAAGCATACCAGGCTGATAGATAAGCCTCGAATAAATAACGATAGTCCCCGAGCCAAATATAGTATACTCAGCGGGTTTTAAGGATGTCGCCTTACTATATATAAACTCCCTTTCATTATTGATCAGCGAAAGCGTACCCGCCGACTTAATCGGTTGAATGACCACGAAGCTTTTAGGCATCGTTACCGCGCGAACAAGTATGTCACCATCACCTCTTATGCGAATCTTTTTTGCGACTCTCGGGGCTTTGAGTTTAACCACTGTTGCTTTGGTAATGGCACCAACTCCCTTGGCATAAGCCTTTCTGGATTTGTCATGCTTAATTTTTACTCGCTTATACTTTTGACCGTTTATGTAAATATCTACCCAACCAGCGGTATTTTTCGTCAGGCTCGTGCGCACAAAAATCTTAAGCCTCTTGGCTTTACCAACCTTGAAATCCAGAGATCCACCTTTTTTAGCCAGATAGTATGTGTATGATTTACCGGCAACTGTAACTTTCACAACTTTGGCTTTCTTAGCGGGTTTAAGGCTTACTGCGCAAGCCAGAACGGAAAAGCCCAAAATAAGCAGTAACAAAGAAAGCTTTTTCATGGCTTTCTCCTTCGTGAAACTTATTTGTATTGAAAAAATACTAAAAAATAAGTAAAATTCAATAATGAAACGATTTTGGGCATTAATAGTTTTCATATCGCTTGGTTTTGGGCAAAATGTATTCAGCGTCCGCGACACCATTAAAATAGGAATCCCTATAATCCCAGCCTCAGTAGTTATCGTATGCGGCGACGACACTATTCCACGCGATTCTGTTATCATAAAAGCCGATGGGACAATAATTTTTTCGTCAAAACCACACTGCGACTCGGTTAAAATAAACTACTTCCCTGC
>JAGGRZ010000039.1 GCA_021159335.1 bacterium | reverse complement strand
CCATGCCATATAGGCACTGTGTGTTTACCAACAACATTAACAGGTATATTAGGCAATTCATTTTCTATAATTTTGTTTACTTCACAAATATCGGAATGATATTTATAGCCGAATTTTTTTAGAATAGATTCCAATCCATTAGGAACAACGAATTTGGGAGCAGAAAATCCTTGCGGAGAAAAGCCAAAAATTTTCCTAAAATTATTAGTACTCCATTCTATCTCGCTTTCTGTTTTTTCAAGTGTAAAATTCTTACCAAAATGTTGCCATTCAGCGTGATTACGACCTCCGTGTACACCCAGTTCGATATTTAATTCATTAAATCTGTTTGTGTATTTTTTTACCATTTTGCCAATAACTGGATTGAAAATGATAGTCTTCAAAACACCCTTTGGTCCTAACTTTTTAGTGACTCCGATTTTGAAAATTTTTTCCTCACCACCAGCATTGTTCTTTTTTCTCCCGATTCGTTTAATAAGTATCCTTCTAGATATAGATTTGCCCATATTAACGAAAATCGTCGCTTTAGCAGAGTATTCTTCTAAAATTTTCAAAAGATTTTCCAGGCCTATCGTAGCATCAATAACTGAATCGATATCAAATCTAAGCCCGATCTGCATTATAACACCTCTCTTTACTTCATTATTGTAGTGTCAACGCTTTAGAAGTCAATATTTAATTAATACCCCTTCTGTAAAGCAACTAAAAAATTCAACTCACTTAAGCTTCTCGTCCAGTTCCCTTAGTATTTTCTCCTGCTCAGGAGTTAATTTATCGGGAACTTTATAGTTTATTTCCACGAGAAGGTCACCTTTGCGCCTGCCCCTTACCACCCCCATACCCGGCACACGCAACCTCGCACCCGGCTTTGTTCCCGGTGGCACCTTAACCACAACGGTTTTGCCGGATGGATGCTTTATTCTTACTTTGGCTCCAAGCAAAGCTTTTGTAAATGGAATTTTAATTGATGCCACGAGATTACCGTTCTCAATCCTGAATGTAGGATGTCTCCTAACGAAAACCGTCACATAAAGGTCACCAGGCGGACCGCCATTAAGACCTGGTGAACCAAGTCCCCTGAGTCGCAGAACTTGCCCATTCCTCGTGCCGGGAGGAATCGTCACAAGCACCCTTCTTTGCGACCTAACAGTGCCAGTGCCTCCGCAAGCAGTACATTTTTTAACCGGTATTTGCCCCTTGCCCAGACAGACTGGACAAACTTTCTGCACAGCAAAAAGCCCCTGCTGCATCACTATCACACCTTTACCGTTACATGTAGGACATACTTTTGTGCCGTATCCCGGTTCGGCTCCCGTCCCGCCGCATCGAGGACAGGTTTGACTTACAGGAACAACTATGCTCACCTTTCCACCGAGAAAAGCCGTATTAAAAGGTATCTCAATGGATGTCCGAATGTCTTGCCCCTTCCTCGGTGCTGAAGTAGCAGTAGTACCAAAACCACCGAATATATCGCTGAAAATATCGCTAAGGTCAATTCCGCCAAAAAGGTCGCTGAAATCGAAGCCCCTGCCTTTGGTTCCCGTCCATTTAAATGTTTCCTCACCAAAGGGAACGCCGCCTTTTCGCATCATGTCGTACTGCTGGCGCTTCTTGGGGTCGGAAAGAACTTCGTAAGCCTCGCTTATCTCCTTAAATCTTTCCTCGGCAGTCTTGTCACCGGGATTGGCGTCAGGATGGTATTTTTTAGCAAGCCTTCTGTATGCCCGTTTTATCTCCTCAAGAGATGCATTCTCGGGAACGCCAAGTATTTGATAATAATCTTTCATTAGCGTCTACGAGCTATAAGAATCATTCGTAATAAATTAAGTATAGCCATCGCTGCAGCGGCAACATAAGTAAGAGCCGCAGCATTGAGAACCCTCTTTGCCCCCTCAAGCTCTTCAGGGGAGAGTATTTGTAATAAGGAAAGAGTATTTAACGCCCTTTTTGAAGCATCAAACTCAACTGGAAGTGTTATAAGGTGAAACGCTACTGCCCCCGAAAAAAGGATTATCCCAAGCTTGACTAAAGAGGGTATAGCCAGAAAGATACCGAAAATAAAGAGAGGAAAAGCAAGATTCGTCCCTAACGAAACAACTGGCACTATGGCACTTCTTATAACGAGAGGTGTGTATGATTTTGCATGCTGTATAGCGTGCCCGCATTCATGAGCAGCTATGCCTACAGCAGCAACAGTTGATTCACCGTAAACTCCGGGAGAAAGCCTTAAAACTTTCCTTCGAGGGTCGTAATGGTCTCCAAGTTCAACAGGGGTGGTTTCTATCTTTACATCGAGCCTGTTGGCGGAAAGTATCATCTTTGCAACCTCTGCACCGGTGAGTCCCCTTCTCACCAACACCTGAGACCATCGCATATATTCACCTTTGACCTTGTTCTGAGCCCACAAAGCGAAAATCAATGCTGGTATGAGAAGTATTATAGTCGGGTCCCAAAACCAGAACATACTCATCACCTCCGCAAATTATTTTATCAAAAAGAAGCGTTCAATCAAGCCTTTTTAGTAATCAGACGAGTTATCTCGTCATTCGTAGCGTTTCTATAACTGCTTTGGCGACCTCCCATCTCGATTCTATAGCAGGCGGATGAAATATAAATACACCATCAACGAAATCGTAAATTTGCTCGATATCGTCCAAAACCTCGGAAGCGGTTATTTCCCGATTATCGGGCGGAGCAGTAGAAACCTGAACCCAAACCTTAACATCAGGGTTTACCCCCTTTATCTGGTCCACCAAATTTTTGACCTTATCTTTGTAATCGCTGTGGGTTTGCCAGCGCTGAGACTGGATAACTATAACATCCGCATGTGGTGCAAAGTCGCTGTAAAAAAGGATTAAATGACCAAGGTCGGGACCGAACGAATACTCGAGACCGTAACCTCTAACCAAAGCCCCTATCGTTTTCTCTCGCCTCACAAATTCGTCCACATCATAATCAGCCTCAAGGTTAAACGCTATTCTCGTCACATCATGATTTAACGCTTCTCTTACTAAACTATCGGCGACATCAAACATTGGGTCACCGAACAAAAGCTCCTTACGCCCTATCCTCATGCTGTCAAGTTTAGCTAAATTATAATGCCTTACTGTCGAAACATCATTCTCAAGCCAATGTTCATTCAGGAAATTAATCACATCAGCTCCCTCAGCGCCGAGGTTCGTCCCGATAGGAAGAACTTCATTGGCATTGTTTGAACCACCACTCCCTGATGTAGTTTTGCTTGGGCAACCAAAAAGAAAAAGTGAAACAGAAATTAGTAAAAAATAATTCAACCCTCTCAATCCTTCCTCCTTTAAAAAATTCTGCCAATTCTAATGAGCCCAAGCTATCGCTCATATGTCAATGCTTATACATTAGTAAAGATTTCTCGCATTAATAATCTAAAAAATATTTGCGGGCACGGCAATATGTAAAGATATTAGTTAACCATGACAAAAGAAGAGCTCGACAGAATAGTTGAAGAAGTATTAGCACGGATACTGGGGAAAACTGCGCCCGAACAGGAAAAAACTGTTTCAAAAAAGAACAATCCAGCCTCTGACAAAAAATATCCCATTCTAAAACCCATAAGAACTGGTGTTCCAGTATTAGTAACAGAAGACGCCCTAAAAAAACTCGTTCCCAATGGAGGAACAATACTTGTCGAGGGAAAGTTCATCGTAACCCCTTCCGCCAAAGACTTCATAATGCGAAAAGGAATAATGATAAAGCCTGTCGAACAAATTCCCGAAAGCCTTAAAAGTCAAGAAAAACATCCGTCAACGAAAAACAATGTAGCGCTTGCTTCAGATACAACAGGCATAGCGCACCTAAAGTATCTGACTGAAAAACTTGCTCAGGAAGGATATAAGCCGATAAATGTTTTCGAGGCGAGAAACGAGAAACCCGAGACAGCAAAACTGGTTGAACTCGTTTGCGAAAAATTAAGAGACGGCATGGCTACATTTGGCATTATAATGGACAAAGACGGCTTCGGAAGTATGATACATGCGAATCGATTTAAAGGAATCCGCGCAGTAATAGTCGGAAACGAGCAGGATGCACAGATAGCAAGGGAAAAATTCGATGCAAATATTTTATGTATTCCCACAAGCAAGTTCTCCGAACAAAGAACGCTTGAAATAGCGAGGAAATTCATCACAACAGAGTTCGGGGGAAACAAGGAGAATGAAAAAGTCATCGCGGATATGGATAAGGCATGAATCGTGCGATTCTAACATTATTTGCTCTGCTTATTGTGGGCATAGCGAACTGCGAGCAAAAAGAGACAACCTATCTTTACCCGCCTTTCAAGCATTCCTGGGGATTCCATAAGGGTACCGAAGAAAAACTCGACATGCTATTAGGAGACCGCACCGATTTCGACAACCCCCAGGGAATCGCTGTTACCCGTCTCAAAAGTTGGGACAATCCCAAAACCACCCGTGACGATGATGAGGTAACGGTTTTCGGGGTTAACTCCGGACGAGGCCAGATTATCTACAACAAATCAATGTACAAACTTGGACTTTACGGCAGCAAAGGTAGTGGAAGAGAACAATTTCTAAATCCTCATGGAATATGCGCAACTCCCGATGGTGATGTTTATGTTGCAGATACCGGCAACAGAAGAATAGTTCATCTCCACATTCCAAAAGACAGCCTTTATTGGGTAAAAACCATAGGCGAAGATATACTTTCGGCACCTTTTGATGTAGCATGCATTCCCGGCGGAACACTTTATGTTTCCGACAGTGAACTTGGCGCCATTTTTGTTTTCGACACATCCGGGAATCTAATCAAAACCTTTAGGGGCTTGTTTGCACCTCGAGGAATTGATGTGGACGCATCCTCAATAAGATGGTCGGCATATAAAGGTAATTTCATCGTTGTCGTTGACTCAGCGGGCAAAAAAATAGTAAAATTAAATCGCATAAATGGGAGAAGACTCGGGGAAGTATCTATGAGGAAACTCGGAATGCCCGACGCCAATCTCCAGTATCTTGCGCTCGATTACCTGGACAACATAAACGTTACCGACATGGCAAGATGCCAAATTCACAAATTCGACAGGAAATTACGATATTTAACTTCCTATGGTAGTTGCGGCACGGGCGATGACCAGTTCGACCAACCGCGCGGAATAGCTATATGGCGCCGATTCGGGCAAATCTTTATCGCGGAAAGAGCATCCGCACAGTATTTCTGGGTTGGCGTGGATGTTAAAAGCTTTAGAATAACAAGAAATGACGACAGACAATTTCTTATCCATGCATTCGTTACGGAAGATGCATACCTAACCGTCACCATAAAAGGCAATGGAATAAAAAGGCAACTGCTGAAGCGCAAAAGGCGGCTTTCCGCAGGAGAAAACATGTTCCGAATAAACATTCCCTTGGACATAAAACCTGGAAAATACAATCTCATATTTTCATTCGAGGCTACATATAGCTCAAAAGGTTACTTCTCAAAAACTGTAGAAAAAACGATCAACATAATGTGATGGACACCGAAAAAATCGAAATAGGCAATTTGGTTGAGCTATCCACGGAAAAGCTCGTTTATGGTGGTGCAGCGATAGCTCACAAGGAAGGCAAAACTATTTTCGTTTATGGTTCGCTTCCTGACGAGAAAGTATTAGCCAGAATTGTAAGAAAGCGAAAGGGTATTTTCTATGCCCAAACAGAGGAAGTGATTGAACCATCGGAAAAAAGAATTGAACCAGCATGTCCACATTTTGGCTTGTGCGGAGGCTGTATATGGCAACATATACCATATAAAAATCAATTGGCATATAAGCAGGATATATTTTCCGAAACTGTCAAAAAAATCTCAAAAATATACGATTTCGAAATTGAGCCTATAATACCGTCACCCGAAGAATTCGGCTATAGAAACAAAATGGAATTTACCTTCGGCAGCGACGATAGAGGAGTTTATCTTGGTCTGCACAAAAGATGGAAATTCGACGAACTAACGCCTGTAGCCAAGGACTGTCTGTTAATTCCTGAAGAACTGCGAAAAATAGTTGCCTTCGTGGAGAACATGGCACAGGGTGAGGCACCATACGACCCGCGAACTGGAAAAGGTTATATAAGATTTCTTACGCTCAGGTGGAGCTTCTTCGAAAGAAAAGCCTTGATAGGTATTACCGTGACGAATTTGATCGAAAAAGAAATATATAAATTTTGGTTTGAAGCACTTTCAAAAGAGTTTCCTAAAAATATTGCGGGAGGATTCATAACCATTAATCCCGCGGGCAGCAGCTCACAGGGAAAATATATACACCTTTTTGGCGAAAAAAGAATAAAAGAGAAAATAGGCGATAAAATATATACTATATCAGCCCTGTCGTTTTTTCAGACTAACCCGAAGGCTGCGAAATCGTTGTTTGATATAGTTCTTGAATACGCTGAACCTCAAAGCAACGATACAATATGGGACCTTTACTGCGGAGCAGGAACAATAGGCATATATATATCAGAAAAAGTAAAAAGTGTGCTCGGCATCGAGAGCGAAGAGGTTTCTATTGAGGATGCATGGATAAATGTTGAGTTAAACAATGTCAAAAACAGCCATTTTATCCACGGCAGGGTAAATACAGTTCTTGCTCAACTTTTAAAAGATAATATTGCTCCCGATATAATAATCGTCGACCCTCCACGTGCTGGACTTGCCAAAAAAGTGATTCACAAAATTGTATCTCTCGCACCAAAGAAAGTGGTTTATGTATCCTGCAACCCGTCAACGCTTGCTCGTGACGCTGCAGAATTCGCAAAATACGATTATATACTCATAAAAGCCCGACCGATAGATATGTTCCCTCAAACCTATCACATAGAATCAGTAGCACTGATAGTCAAAAAATAATCATTTTATAACCAAAATCAGGGAATATATGTTCTTTACTTTTCCTTTCCACACAAGAATATATATACCGCTTTCCATGTCATGAGTTGAAATAGGCAATTCGACATGCTCGACAACGCCTTCAAAAAGTTTTTTGACAACCTCACCTTTTAGATTATACAAAACTAACTCCCCTCTCTCCTTCTTCGGCAAAGCAAGTTCCACCAAGGCTTTATCGTTAAACGGATTAGGCCTCACTGACAGATAGCATTTTGACGGCTTCACGCTCTCTGAAATCTTTGTATGGGTTATGGTGAACCAGTATTCCAGCGTTGGAGCCGCATTAGGTGAACCATAATCTATTATATCGTGTAAATTCCGAAGTGATAATCTCACCGTATCACCCAAATATCCCCGTCCATCGTAGAAATACAAAACATGAACTAAAGTATCGGAAACTGGATTAAAGCTTGGCGTAACGAGAGTGTCATTTATATACAATGACAAATCATTAGTATCAATCCCTGTACCGTTTAGAGGGTCTATTAAAAATATATCGATTGTAACAGTATCGTAATCAAGATGAGCCCCAGGGATAGGAAACATACTAAGCTGAGTAGGCGCAGTATAATCAGCTTTGAAGAAAAAGCTTACAACTGAGGAAGCATTGCCCACAAGGTCAGAACAAGACAAGAGACGAACAGTATTTTCGCCCTCAGGATATGGAGCCGATGGCACAAATCTTAGTGTGTCCAGCGAATATGTCAACTCAGAGGACGACAAATTATATATAACACCATTAACATCCAGTCTTATAGAAGGTTCATATACACCTGAAGCATCACTTATATAAAATTCAATAGGGAGCGTAGAATCTGATGTAGCAGTGCCGTTAAGCGGTTTTATCAATCTCACATCGGGTGGCGTGATATCGGCGCTTGATATGGAATCGTAAAACCACCAGCAGAAAGGCGGCGCCTCGTTTGGACCGCAATAGAACACATCATCGCGCAAATCTATAACACATACTGTAACGCTCCCCCGAGGAACAGGTATCAAAGGCGCATAAACGAAACTATCGCCCTCAAAGGTCAAATCCGGCGAAGATAACGAAATAGTGTCATCGTTAACCACAACCCTAAAGTGGTCAACATTCGATAAACTATCATAGATATGAGCCGTTATCACGGGAAACGCGGTGTACACCGTCTCCCCTATATCAGGATTTGGGGCAAAAACAACCGGAGGAGACATATCGATCACTACATAACCGCTTAAAGGAAGCCCCAGCGCAGCATTACCGGCAGTATCCGAGGCTGAAATGAGCGAAAATCTTACTGTATCCCCGTCGTGCAAATCACTTGATGGCACGAATATCGCCGAATCGCCTCTTATGGTGAATCCAGAGCTATCGTAACGAATCGAATTAACCTCAATAATCACTGATGACCAATCCACAGCACCGCCTGGGTCGTCAATCTTAAAAACAATCCTCTGGCGACGGCATGAAGAATGTCGACCAGGAATAGGCTCAACGAGCGCCACGACCGGCGGAGAAACATCGCGAATGGATGGAAGCGAATCTGATGTGAAAATGTAAAACCCTTCAGTCGTGGATGCAAAAATATAGGGATATCTTATGTTAATTTCATTAAAATAAACTGGTAAACCCGGTGAGGAATACATATCGACAAGCCTTGGGGAAGCCATCGTCTCCCAGTTGACAACCTCAACGCCACCGGAACCATTAGCAATAACATAGAAATCATCCCACGCACAACCATGATTGCAGTCACCTGATACTGTAACATATGTATAGGGCGAACCCCCAGCAGATGTAATATCTATCAAAGCTACCCCAGATATTGGCATAGGCAATATTGAACGGAAAGGACCATAAATCCTATTCCCCCACATATCTACATCTCTGCAGCCACCCCGAAAACTATTGGATAGTATTCTTACAGGTGTATAAGGGTCGGTAACATCATACAATATTGCATGAGTCCCAAATGTATCAGGACCGCCAATAATTACTGCATATATACTTTCGGCATCAACAGCTCTTGTCTCAAATCTGTAGGAGAAAATTAGCGAATCTCTTATTCCGTGTCCCGTAACTCCTATTCCGTAAATCCTGAATTCAGTGCCCAATGCTCCAAAAAGACAACCATTGTTAAAAGCGAGGTCCTCAACATAACACGGGCGCGGGAGAACTATCTTACCTATAGTATCTGGCGAATCGGGGCGAGACAAATTAAGGAAATAGATGTAGCCATAAAGCCCAAGGAATCCTATCGTGTCGTAGCCTATTTCCATGTCAACAGTATTCATCATGAAGCGTATAGTATCGACAGCACGCGGCGCGGAGGGAGTCGAAACATCGAAAACCACAAGGTCTCTGCCGGCAAGAAGATAAGCATAATTCCTGTAAGGCACACAGTCAACAACATCCCTATAGCCCGAAACGCTGCTTATAAGATGCATTCCGTAAATTGCTCCAAAAACAAATAAGATAAAAACAACTATAATTCTTCTCATTTTCCCCTCCTTAATTAATTCAACAAAAAATAAACAACAATAGGAAAATATCAAGTGGGATTTTAGACTTTAGCTATTTTTAAAATAAATTAAATTCCCCAATATTTAAGCGAGAAAATATTGACCACACCAAGGTCACCGTAAAACCCTAACGCATAGTCAAACGAAAATTTTTTGGCAGTTACACCAATACCAAAAGATAATCCATTGGTAATGATGTTGACATCCTCTGGCGCAGGTCGCAGCTTGTAGCCAAAACGCACCTTAAAATACTTAGCCGGCTCAAACTCAAAGCCTATCGCTGGCTCCAAGCCGACCGAACCAACCTTTATCCCCCGTGACTTAGAGATATTAACCTGCCCACCAACCGAACCCGAAAAACCAGTAAGCCGGGTCGACCCACCAATAGAAATCAAAGGATTAATCGAAAGTTCATCATCGCAGTATTTTGACAGTGGAATACCAATGTTTCTTATCGATACGCCCACTTCGGATTTCTTCCTCCTGAAGCGAGCATAAACACCCGCGCCCAGAACAAAAGCAGACGCACTAAACGTGTCGAGCGACGAAAAAAGCAATCGGGTCGAAACACCAGCCGAAACTACCTTGCTTATTCTCTGCGCATAGCCCGCAAAAATACCAAAATCACCTGCGGAGAATGTTCCTATTTTGTTACCATTTTCGTCCATACGGTCAAACTCACCGTAAGAAATGCCATCAAGACCCGCCACAACGAATCTTTTGCTGGCATCAGAAACTCTCTTAGAAACCACCGCGCTGAATGCATTGAAAAATTCCCAGTAGTTTCCATAAGAAAGGGAAAACCCCTCGATGGAATTTGATGCTATTGACGCTGGGTTCACAAGCACAGCGGAAGGGGTTTTGCCCCAACCGCATACCACACCACCCAAAGCAGCTATTCGCGGCTCAACATGGTTATGAAGTAGAAAGGTCATGGATTCAGTTCCAGCGTAATCCGCTGGAGAAACAGCCAACGACAAGCCAAAAACAAACAAAAGGTAAAATGTGATTTTATACATTATCAAACTCCTGATTCGCTACTTATTTAAAACAGCTTCTCTACCTAACTTAAAGGCTTTTAGGTTTGCGTCCACATATTTTTTTGGCACGCGTCTTTTTATCACCTCGGACCAATCATCCTCGGAAAACGGCAGGAAATGCGACAACGCTCCAAGAAGAACTACATTAGCAGCTCTCGTCGTGCCTGCCTCTTTAGCCAGAGAAATCCCATCTATAATGATAACATCGGGAACCACACTCTTTATCTTATCGAATATGTTCTCAGGGTAATCGGCAGCACCTGATGCAACCGTGGCGGGCATTATTGGGCGAGAATTAACGATGACTTTTCCGGTCTCCTTGACATAATGAAGAGTCCTTAGCGCTTCGAGAGGTTCGAAAGCCAACAGTACATCAGCCTCCCCCTCAGTTATAAGCGGTGAGTAAATTTTCTCGCCAAACTTTACCGCGCTAACAACAGAACCACCTCTCTGCGCCATTCCGTGGACCTCTGACTTCTTGACATCATACCCTGAGCGAAGAGCAACATCGGAAAGCAATTCACTGGCAAGAATTATACCTTGCCCGCCTACTCCCGAGATAAACACCGATACTTGCTGTCCCATCTCTTACTCCCCTTTATCTTATCAATCCTACCTTCTTACCATAAACTTTATTTCCCGTATTTATAATAAACAAGTACATCCCCGAGGGAAGTATTTTGCCATCATCGTCTCGCCCATCCCAGAGAATTGTGTTATTACCACTTCCTACGGTTCCGAACGAACGAACAACTCTGCCATTCAAATCCATTATCAACGCACGAGCCTCGGTGTCCAAATCAAAACTTATCCGCACTGTGCTGTTAAATGGATTCGGCATCACCTTTATTTCTATTCCGCTCGCCTTGGGCTTGGAATGCGATTCTTCATTAACCCCCACATACTCAAACCCATACCACCTAACGATTCTTGCTATAAGCGAGTCGCGGTCGTCATAGCCTACAGTATTGTTAACCACGCCCTCAAGTCCGAACTCAAAGAACAAATTCTTCGCGCCGGAAGGTAGAACTTTCCTCGTAGCCGCAAAATGAGTGGGGTCTGAGTCATCCCTATATCGAAGGATTCCGGCTCCTGAGGAAGCTAAAGTACATGTCCCAAGCGAAACCTGGTTGCCAGCGGCATCAGATGCGGTGAAACAGTTCAACAAAATTCCATCAGTTATCGAATCCCCTGAAATGCCCTCTATATTAAATGCCCAAACACGAGGAACCGCATCATCAACATGCACCGCCCCAAAATAGTCCGCAAGAAAAGCTGAATCAAATGACGCTAAAAAGTCGCCCGCATACTGCCCAGTCAAAACAAGCCCCATACCATGGTCCGCGGCAGCTTTGAAAACCGAAATCTCCTCCGCAGAAAAAATGTTAGTGCTATTATCACATGTCAGTATCCATATCGCAGCATATCCGCCGTTTAGAACTGTAGAGTCGAGTTCGCCCGAACTGCTGCGGCTGTGGAAATTATAAAACACATTTCCTCTGTCGAAGGATTGAAGTATGTATTCCTCGAAGTCGTTAGTGCTGTCACAGTCGTAAACCAAAAACTGCGGTATTCCCACTGTAGTCCATCGCATTGCATATTTCTGATAATGCTGTGGCGGGCACTTTATGAAAAAGTGGATCCTCGCGTGATGAGCATATGTTCCCTCGGCAACTGTGAATTTGAGGGGATGCGACAAGTTATCAACTGAACTTCCCGGATACAATGTGCCAAAATACGAAATGCTATCCACAAGCAGGATGCTCTCGTCGTACACTTTAAGCTCAACAATCAATGACTCAGCAGGCTGCCATCCTACCTTATTCGAAACCTCAACGAAGACCTGTGCCGTTTCCCCTGGTTCGACAAGCCCATCGTCATTGCCATCCATAATATCAATGGCGATGCTTATGTTAGGCCACATGTGAGCTGTAAGCGCTTTGTTGGCGTTAACTTTTCCGCTTCCAAGAAGACCCCTGTAAGTTGGATTAACCGAATAAATATCATCGACGCCCTCCTCAACCCTTCTCCGCCAGAATTCATTGGATGAATCGGGGAAAAATGCGCACAGCAAGGCTCCCACACCAGCAGCTACTGGAGTTGCCATCGAGGTGCCATCCCAGGCTACATATGTACTATTGGGTCTCGTTGAGTATATTGAAACCCCAGGTGCGCTAACATCCACCCATGTGCCGTAATTTGAGAAGTAAGCTTTTCTGTTCCCGCTGTTAAGCGCTGCAACAGCAATAATGAAATCATAATAACTCGGATAATGCGGAACCGAGATGTTGTCATTCCCTGCAGCAGCAAAGATAATCACATTATCATACCACAATCGCCTAAGATAATACTTAGCAGTGCGATTCTCCACAGTATCACCAAACGAAAGGCTTAGAACATTAATACCCTTCTCATATGCATATTGCAACGCGCCTATTTCAGCTGCCGTTTCGTGTCGCCCACCGTGAGGACCAAGATAGTCGCTTCGTAAAATCATAAGTGAGATTCTCCAATTTATACCTGCTATACCGACATGGTTATTCCCAACAGCGCCTATAACTCCTATGGTGTGTGTGCCATGTCCATCGAAATCGTCCGGATTGTTGTCCTGGTCTTCTCCATCCTCTCCAGGAACCACCATACCACCAAGTCCTTCAATAAAATCCCAGCCAATAAGATCGTCGATGTAACCGTTGCCGTCATCATCTATCCCATTCATGTCGTCCGGGTCCATAGGAACGCCATCGTGGTCGAGGTCTTCACCAGGATTAACCCATAAATTATCGTAAATGTCGGGATGATACCATTGAACTCCTTCAATGTTTGTGGCAATAACATTTCTTGATCCTCGGGTAAAATCCCATGCCCCTTTGGCATCTATAGTGTCGATGTACCATTGCCTATCGAGCCTTGGGTCATTGGGTATAGCGCAAACCTCGTAAATATGATCAGGGTCTGCAAGAATAACAAACCTTGATTGCTCAAATCTTTTGCAAATGTCAGGTATGAGAGACGAATCAAGCTTCGTATAAAGAATGGATTGATTCCTTACTGGATATCTTTTTTGGGCATAGATGGGATTTGTAGCTTTCGGGAAAAGCTTTTTAGCTTTGAATATCTTAAACTCAACCATTAACGAGTCAATTTCGGGAATTCCAGTCCTTACGAACCCATCATCGCCCTTCTGGAAATTTAGCTCTATTTCAGGCTTGAAAAGGACCAGAAATCTATCGGGTAGCCATCCTGAAGCGAATATCTGAGTTGTCATAACGAGCACTATTGCTGTGGGTAACATCCTTTTCATTACACTAAACCTCCCATCAATCTTCTGTTAAAGCCAATGTTTTAATGCCAAATTCCTTCCGCAATTCCTCGCTTTCCTCCTTATTTCTAACTATAGCGAGCATACTTTCATTTGGCACCAGCGATAAATCCAGGTCGCCTGGCAATCGCCATTCCTGCTCATATGCCCAGACATATCTTCTGCTTCGCAAAGGCTGATAAAAATCTTTAAGCGTTTCTGGTAGTTTATCGTAGTCCTTTTTCGCAACATAGTTTACTGGCCTCAAACCCACTTGAAAAGCTGATTCAATAGTTATCGCTAACCCATATGGTTCCCAATAAAACCTGCCAAGTCCCTTTCTCCACCTCATAAATCTTAGCGAACCGAGAGGACTAAGCGCTGTAAACGATACAAATCTCTTGCCCTCTCTGGCACTCTTAGATGAACCGCAAATAATTTTCCGCTCAAGAATCCTTTTTAGTGAATTGAACGCATTGTGAGAGTAAACATCGTGGGAATTTATTATGGACTCGTAGAACTCAAATTTGCTTTCAAAACACCATGGAGCATAGCTGCTGTGAGTCCAATGAGTTAGATAATTCCAATTCGAATCATTCAAGACTTTATCGGATAATTCACTTAATTTTAGCGTATTAGGATACCTCTGAGAAATCGTCTCATCTATAGGATTGCTAACCTTATAGGTTTCAACAATTTTGTCCTCGGCTTTTAATTCGCTAATATTTCGCTCAATATTACCACCCTCTCTGACCCAAATGGCGTAAATTTTGTCGGCGTCATTTATTATGGCTTTATCACGCTTATGCCACCAGTTTTTGCCCTTGCCATCCCCTTCCACACAAACGAAATCCACCGCATCCTCATCAAGCATGAATTCATCTATTACTTCGCTTTTTTCCGCATTTTCGGGAATATAGACAGTTACCCTACAATTTTTCTTTGAAGCAAGGAAAAGCACCATCTCCCATGTGGATAACTCTATGGAAGTGAGAATGTTACAGTCGCTTACTTGTGTTATCTCGTCAAAAGCCTTTTTTGTTGACTTTACCCAGGGGTCAGCGCCAAGGATGACCTTCGAAACGCGGGAGTTAACGATTGCGAATTTCATAATTCACATAGTAACATATAATTAAAATTTATTCCTCAGATTTTACTTTAACATATTTCTGCACTTTTCCAGATTTCAAGCATCTAACACATACATTAATCTTTCTCACCCTGCCACTTGCGGTAATAACCCTTACTTTCTGGATGTTTGGCAAAAAACGCCTCTTGGTTCTGTTGTTAGCGTGGCTGACTCTGTTCCCAACCTGAACCCTTCTTCCGCATATTTCGCATACTTTAGCCATTTTCTCCTCCTAAATTCTCTCTTACCTCAATCGGGGCGAGAGGATTTGAACCTCCGACCCCCTGGACCCAAACCAGGTGCGCTTCCAGACTGCGCTACGCCCCGAAAGGCAATATAGTTTAAATAAAATCAATACTTTGTCAAACAATTTTTAGGTCAAAATATCTCGGGAAAACTGGAATGATATGCTGACCTTACTTCTCCTCAAAAAGCTCCTTGAGTTCTTCAATCTTAGGGATATCAGAATCCTTTTCGAGTCCGAACAATTTGAGAAACCTTTTTGTAGTGACATAAATGAAAGGTCTTCCGGGTGTTTTAGCGCGCCCTTTTATGGTTATCAATCTCTCGCTTAGAAGCTGCTGAAGAGGACCAATAGAGTTTACTCCCCTTATTTTATCGATAACTTTTTTCGTTACTGGCTGCTTGACAGCAACAATTGCTAAAACTTCAAGCATAGAACGCGTTATGTGTAGAGATGTTCTGCTCGCAAGCTCCTCAAGCCACGGAGCAAAATCAGGTAAAACATAAAAAGAGTAACCACCAGCTATGTATCTTATCTCAAAGCTTCTTCCACTGTTCCTGTATTGTCTATTAAGATCATCGACAATTTTTGTGATTCTCTGCGGGTCGATACCTGTGGCACGAGAAATCTTATACTCGCTGATAGGCTCCGGTGAAGCTGCTATAAGGGCTTCAACTATAGACTCATCTGATATTGTCCGCTCATTGAATAGTTCCTGCGTCACCTTTGTTTTTGATTCGTTTTCTCTCATATATCCATATCATCCCGAATGGTTTATTTTGTCTCACCAGAATTTTCTGCATTCTCATAAGTTCAAGTATCGCGAAAAATGTCGCAACGAAAAATAATGGTGTTACACCATTCCCCTCGAAAAGCTCCATCAAAGACATAGCCTTATGCTTCGAAATAAGTGATTCTATTTGTGCCATTCTTTCAGCCACATTAACCTGCTCTTCAGGCGCAACCATTATGCGGTTTTCCTTCTTTAAAAGCTCCCAAGCAAGCTTCATTAAATCGATAAGTTCATAAGGCATCTCGAGTTGTGTCGCCACAGGAGCCACAAAATTATTAGCAGGATAGCGGAGTTTCTCCCTGTTGAACCTAACCCTCAAAACCTCCCCCGCTTTCTTGAATTTCTGGTATTGTTTGAGCAATTCTGCGAGAGCCTCGACATCGAGTTCCTCCATGTCCTCGGAAACGGGCGAAGTTCGTGGCAGAAGTGATTTCGTCTTTATGCTTATAAGAATCGCTGCCATGTAAAGGTACTCGCCCGCTATCTCCATATCCAGTGAGCGCATAAGCTCAATGTAGCTCAGATATTGAGATGTAATATGCGATATAGGGATGTTGTTAATGTCTATCTCATCCTTTTTGATGAGGTAAAGCAGAAGGTCAAGCGGACCCTCAAAATCCTCGAGAACGACCCTATATTGTTCATGCTTTGTAAGTAACATCTTTGGGCTGTTTCAAAATGTTGTAAATTTCGTAATCAAGAAACGCTTGCGCTATGTCTGGGTCGAACTGCTTACCTTTGTTCTTTTCAATAATTTCAAGCACCTGCTCCAATGGCAGTGCGTTACGATATGGTCTGTTGCTCGTCATGGCATCGAATGAATCCACCACAGCGAGCAATCTCGCACCGAATGGTATTTCCTCGCCCCTAAGTCCGTCAGGGTAACCCTGACCATCCCAGCGCTCGTGATGATGTCGTACTAAAGGTGCTATATCCTTAAAAAAGTCAACATTGCTTATTATGCGTTCTCCTATTATCGGGTGTTGCCGCACTATCTCAAGCTCTTTCTTCGTTAACGGTCCAGGTTTGTCGAGAATCTCCTGCGAAATGGCTATTTTCCCTATATCATGAAGAAGAGCAGCGTACTCTAATCTTTCTATTTTTTTCTCAGAGAAACCCAATTTATCAGCCAATGCCTTGGCGTAAAGTCTTACATTGTTTGAATGCCCTTTCGTATAGGGGTCCTTTTCTTCCACCGCGCTCGCTAGTATTCGAACCGTTTCCTTGTGAATTCGCCTAAGCTCGTTAAGTGCCTCCATAAGCTGTCGCGTCCGCTGGTGAATCCTGTTTTCAAGCTCTTTCTGATACTTGAGCTTCTCAAGCTGGAGAAGTTTATTGCGAAGCAGGAGCTGTCTGTATTCAAGCGCTTTCTCGACGGCAAACACTATAACATCCTTTTGTACGGGCTTTATAAGGTAATTATGAGCTCCCATTCGCGTCATAGCTACCGCAGTGCGAACATCATTAAGTCCAGTAAGCATTATCACAGGAACCTCTGGATACTTCGTCCTTATGAATCTAAGCACATCATCTCCCGAAAATTCGGGCATTCTTATGTCGGATATGACGACATCTATGTCGAACTGGCCGAAAAGTTTCAATGCTTGCTTAGGGTCCGTGAATGTAAGGACATAGAAATTTTCAGGCTCAAGGTAAGCTTTGACAGCATTGCAAACATTTGGTTCGTCGTCTATAACCAGAACTAAACCCTTATACTCATCAACGGGATGTTTTCTCTTCTCATCAGGCATTATAATACGCTCTCCCTGCCACAAATTCCCTGCCGCAAATAGATAACGGCAAAACCTCCATCACCCATTAACTAACGCTTTTAGCTCCTCAACGAAGAACTCATTCCCACCCACAAGATTCACATTAGCGCTACCACAAACAGGACAAACGGCCTGTGCCCTTTCAACAGAACTTTCCGCCCCACAATCGTTACACTTTATGGTCAGCGGAACCTCATCTATAACGAGCGTCGCATTGCAAAGGACCTTATGCGACTTTTTCATTGCATCGAAGGCGAAAATAAGTAAATCAGGCAAAACTGCCTTCAAAACTCCTATTTTAACCCTTACCTCCTTTACTTCAGTTATTGAGTTAGACGCAGCAAACGACAAAACTGTCCTTATTATGGCGCTCGCTATGCTTTGCTCGTGCATTTTCAGTTTACTATGTCTTCGTCACCCTCGACGAAAGCTGCTTCCGAAACATTAAGATTATCAATGTCTATAACCATCTCTGCGACTCGCCTGAACTCGTCAAGGTTGAGCTTTTCCTCGTCAAGAGATGCTCTTATAAAAATTAACTCCACCTGCTCATCGGATAGAATACCGTATCTTACAAGGCTGGAAAGCATTTTGGCTGATTCAGGCGAAAGAAAGGAGAGTTCGTGCTCAGAAAATACTCTATGAGGCTTTTTAACTCTGAAATTTGATTTTTTTCTGAACAAACTTAATGCTCTGTCAACCTGTTTTGGGGAATGTCCTTTTTTAATAATCTTCTTTCGTGCGGAGCGGGGGTCAGCAAGCACACCACCTGATGAATCAGCTATCTCCGCAAGCATAACAACAATATCTATAATCGTGTCATCACGCATTGACGAATCGTCCATTTAGCATCACCAAACTAAAAAATATTAATAATTGTTTGATAGTCAAGAAATAGTGCTTTATAATTTACTAAAATGGAATATGTAGTAGCCATATCGGGACTTGACCCATCAGGGAAAGCGGGGCTTTTGCTCGACTGTTGCGTCATACGGGCTCAGGGCATCTGGGCTGCGGGAATAGCATCCGCTCTAACCGTGCAGAACTTCAGGGTTGCAAAGGGATTCACTCCGGTGGAGACCAAGATAATAAGCGACCAGCTCGAGTTACTTTTCAAATCAGGTCTGCCCAAAGCCGTAAAAATAGGCATGTTACCAAACGCAGAGATTGCGGAAACGATTTTCAGCGCACTCGAGGGCAAAAACATACCAATAGTTTTGGACCCGATACTCTCGACGGCGGACGGGCTGCCTTTCATCGAGCCTCAGGCATGCATTCGAATCCTTGAAAAATTCGGAAAGCTAATAACAGTTCTGACACCAAACTGGGACGAAGTAACGAGATTGTCCGAGATAAGGAAATTCGTGAATGTTGAGATTCCTGCGTTCGCTGAATTCGCATTCTCAACCGGCATAAAAGCAGTCGTGTTCAAGGGCGGTCATCTTCTGGGTGAAGAAATAGTCGACAGGCTGGTCATCCACGACGGGACCGAAAAGGAATACGCGCGGAAACGCTTAAAATTCAAGCCCCGCGGGACAGGATGCGCGCTCTCATCAGCCATAACTGCATTCCTCGGACTGGGCGAGACGGTCGTCAACGCGTTCACATTCGCTGAAAACTTCATGGACAGATTCCTTACCAATCCACTCGATGCCACAAGGTGAATTTCCCGGGAACAACTATTTTGGCTCCGTTCTTTAGTGCTGCTGAGGTAGAAAATTGGAATCGCGTAAAACAGTTGAATCGCGGATACCGCGGAAACACGGAAACCGCGGAGGCTGAGGTTTTTGGGTTATTTTATCGGGCGACTGTAACAGTGCCTTCGCAAACGACCTCGCCGGCGACCTCGATGGTGTAGATGTAAACTCCCTCGGGAACAGGATTACCACCGTCATCCGTGCCGTCCCAGCGGGCATGCTGCTTGGCGGAAAGACCAGCGG
>JAGGRZ010000038.1 GCA_021159335.1 bacterium | reverse complement strand
GTTTCATTCAATGTATTAAAGAAAATATATCAAAACATGTTTGTAATTTACATTGCATTCACAAAGCAGATGAAGAATTTTATAAAAAACAGGAAAAGGAAAATAAATATGAATAAGAATGAAAGATATGCATATATAATATTTCATTCTCCATTATGGCAAGAACCAAATAAAGTTTGGGCTTTCCTTGATGAAGAAGCAGCAATAAAATTCATAAAAAAATCATTAGTATGGGATAATAGTTTTATTGAAAGTAAAATAGATGATGAAACTATTTGTTGGACATCTCAAAAATTTAAAAAACACATACAATTGACCAAGATTAAATTGATATATTAGGAGATGTAAAATGAAACAATTTTTAGGAAATCACAAAAATTTCGATATTTATTTCATAAAAGATGAAGGCACAGGAAATAATTCATATTATGAAGCAACAAATAACATTTTAAATGAAAAATATATAATCGTTGCAATTGATTTCGAACAAGCAAAAAGAATTTTAGACATTCTCATTGGAAATAACAATTTTATGTTAATAGCTAGTGAGCAAAATGCTTATTTAGGATAAAGCTTAAAAAGTAAATGAAATGAAAGACAACAAATTTGTAAATAAAATAATTTGTGGAGATTGTGTTGACGTATTAAAAAATCTCCCAAATCAATGTATTGATTTAGTCGTTACTTCTCCTCCATATGATAATGTTCGGTTTTATAAAACCTCAAATGAAAAAGAATTAGATAAGATTTGGAATTTCAAAAAATTTAAACAATTATCTAAAGAACTATACAGAATAATGAAAGAAGGCGGTGTGATAGTTTGGGTATGCAATGACGCAGTAATAAACGGCTCAGAATCTGGAACATCATTTAGATATGCATTACATTTCAAAGAGATTGGCTTCAACTTACACGATACAATGATCTATATGAAAAATAGTAATCCCTTTCCAGAAAAGAATAGATATTATCAATGTTTTGAATACATGTTTGTTATTTCAAAAGGAACACCAAAGACATTTAATCCAATTAAAGATAGAAAAGTAAAATGGGAAAAACCATGGGGACAACGAAGTGAAAGATTGAAAGATGGTACATTAGTTAAAAAATCAATAAGTTATCATGAGTATAGTATTAGACGTAATGTTTGGAAATATAATACTGGTTATGGTTTTTCCACAAAGGATGAAATAGCATATAAACATCCAGCTATATTCCCAGAACAATTAGCTATTGATCATATAAGAACTTGGACTAATGAAGATGATTTAGTTTTAGATCCGCTTGCTGGTTCATGTACAACATGCAAAGCTGCTAAATTGTTAAGAAGGAATTATGTATGCATTGATATTTTTGAAGAATATTGTAAAATAGGCGAAGAAAGACTGAAGAAAGTAGTTCCAAAATTACTATGAAAGAATGGTTTAAGACAAAACTTGGAATCTTATATCAAGGACATGTATTGGATGTATTAAAAAATTTGCCTGATGAAAGTGTAGATTGTATTATCACTAGCCCTCCATATTGGAATTTAAGAGATTATGGTGTAAAAAGACAAATTGGATTGGAATCTACTCTTGAAGAATATATTACAAAGATGTTGCAAGTTACATTTGAACTTAAAAGAATATTGAAAAAAACAGGAATAATGTTTTGGAATCATGATACGAACATGAAGAATAAATGTAATACAATTCAAAATTGGAGATTAATAATTAAAATGGTAGATGAACAGAACTGGATTCTTCGGGGAAAAGGTCCCATAATATGGTACAAGATAAATAGCACGCCGTCTTCAATTAAAGATACATTTACTCATTGTTATGAACCTATATTTATGCTAGTTAAAAATGAAAAATATTTTTTTGATTTAGATGCAGTGAGAATCAAATATAATCCTGATAGTTTAAGAGAAAGCAAACGAGGAAAGAAAAATCCAAAAGGCAGCAATAGACAAGGCCTAGACAAATGGAAACTTAATCCCTTAGGAAAAAATCCTGGTGATGTTTGGCCACTTGCAATTGAACCATTTTCAGCTAAAAAATTAGGATTAGAGAATATCGAACATTTTGCTACGTTTGGAGAACGATTGATTGAACCATTGATAAAAGTAGGTTGTCCACAGTGGATTTGTAAAAAATGCGGTTTTATAAGAGAAAGAATTACAAAAACAGAATACAAAGGAGATACACCAAATATAGCAAAAGGCAAAGACAAAATGGCTTTTCAATATGAAAGGAGAAAAGAAGCAATTCATTATACCATTGGCTGGACAGATTGCGGCTGTAATGCAGGATGGAAAAGCGGAACTGTACTTGATCCATTCATGGGATCAGGAACAGTGGCAGTAGTGGCAGAAAGATTAAAGAGAAAATGGATAGGTATAGAATTAAATAAAGATTATTGTGAAATTGTGAAAAGAAGATTAAAAAAAGCGGTTCCAAATTTATTATGAAATTGTACTTTCAAAATAAATTAGGGAAAATTTATCATAGTGATTTATTGGATTTAACAAAAGAAATTAAAAATGAAAGTATAGATTGTATAATAGCTGATTATCCATTCAGTTATTTAACAAAAAATGGAAGGAAGATAACTGATGATAAAATATTAAATTCGTTTATCTCTAATACAGCTGATGAATTTTATCGTATTTTGAAATCTTATAGAATTTTAGCAATTTTTTGGCAACCTATAATGATGTATAAATTTACACATCACTTTTCAAATAGATTTGATGTTTTAAACATCATTTGTGTTAAAAATATAATTAGATGGTCATGGAAATATCTTCCTTATAATTATAATATTTTGATGTTGCTTTCCAAAGGAAGGCCGCCAAAATATTGGGATAGAATAAAAGGTTTAACTGATTTATGGGATGATTGTAATCGTGGTAGATTATATCACAAAGAACAAATATCACCAATCATTGTAGAAAGAATTTTAAAAATGGCAACTAAAGAAAATGATTTGGTTTTAGATGCATTCACTGGCGGTGGAAATATAGTTCTTATGTGTCAAGAAATGGGAAGAAGATTTATTGGTTGCGACATTGATGTTGGAGCATTAAAAATTACAATGCAAAGATTAAAAAAAATTTGAAATTTAATGTTGACATTTAACAAAAAAATAGTTATACTAAATGATACTAAATATGGAGTTTAGAAATGGACAGAATTTATGATACAAATTTAACATTATGGTGGTTATTCTTATTAGCAGGCGTTTTGTGGACCGTTGAAACTATCCCACAAATAATCAAAACATTAAGAATAAAGTCTTCTAAAGAATTTAGCATTCCATTTCTTGCATTATCTCTTAGCGCATTTTTTTTATATGGATTATGTTGTTTAATAAATCACTTGTGGTATTTATTTATAGCAAACTTAATTCCTGCACTTTTTCATACGATTTTATTTATACTTATAATTTTATATCGTAAGGGCAGCAATGATCTCTAAAAAACAAATAATAAATGTAATTGGTTTGGTTTTTGCCGCTATCTGTTTAGTGATATGGCCAATTGTGTTAATTTCAGGTGCTTGCTTCGTTGTAAATACAATTGCGATCATTTTAAATAAATTTAGTTCTTCAGAAATAACTATTATTTTTATTACAAGTTTTTCAACTTTAATTATTGCTCTTTTGCTTAGTAAAATATTGAAAAAATAGTATATTGGAGAAGGTAAGATGATTTATGTAAATTCTTATAAAGATTGGGATGTTTATTTTGATAAACCATATTTTCTTATTATTTCCAAAGAAAATAAAACAATTATTGGAAGATATCTAGATAGAAAATTAGTTATAGAAGCACTTAAACATTTGGAAAAAACAGAAGCAATTAAATGGAAACAATTAGAATCATTTTTTAATGATTCAAGAGTTGTAAAATAATAACTTTTGAGAATAATTAGATGATGGGTACTCTAAAATTTAAAACAATTTTAGCAGATCCACCTTGGCAATATAAGAACAAAAGGGCAGGTGGATCAATGAAAAGTGGAGCGGCACAAAAGTATCCTGTTATAAGTTTAGAAAAATTAAAAACATTTCCAATAAATAAAATAACAGATAAAGATTGCATTTTGTGGCTTTGGGCTACTGTGCCATTGTTACCAGAAGCATTAGAACTTATGAAAGCATGGGGATTTAGATATAAAACAGCAATATTTTGGCGAAAAATCATGTTTTTGGGAATGGGTTTTTGGTTTAGGGGACAGGTTGAAATGTTACTATTAGGAATAAAAGGCAAAATTAGAGCATTTAGATGTCAAAAGCCAAATTTTTTACAGACTAAAGTTGGTAAACATAGCGAAAAACCAATTGAAATATATCAATGGATAGAACCAGTTAGTCCAAAACCAAGATTAGAATTGTTTGCAAGAAGGAAAAAACCTAATTGGTATTGTTGGGGAAACGAAATAGAAAGCGATATAAAAATTGATTTTTGAACAAAATTATTATGCTATAAGCAAAGGATGTGAATTAAAATGGCAAAAAAGAAATGTCCAGGATCAAAAATTAGAAGTAAAGGGAAAGGAAGGGGCCTAGGCCGTGGTAAAGGCAAAGGCCCCATTGGAATTCCAATTGGTTATGACAAAAAAAGAAAGTAACATATTGCATATTGCCTGTATATCTGGTGGAAAAGATAGTACAGCTATGTTGATTTTAATAAAGAAATATGGTCTTCCTTTAGATTATGTACTGTTTGCGGATACAGGCGCTGAATTTGATGAAGTATATAAAACAATTGAAGATATAGATATTTGGGCAAAAGAAAATTTGAACATTGGCATCACAAGAGTAAAAGCAAAATATGATATGATATATTATTTGACAAAATATAAAAGAAAAAGAGGAAAGTTTATAGGCAAACCATATATCTTTCCTACGCCAAGGTTCCGTTGGTGTACATGGGTTTTAAAAATTTGTCCTATGCGTAAATTTGCACATAAAAAATTAAAGGAATTAAACAAAGACGATTATATATTTTATGTTGGCTACAGGCCAGATGAATTTCAAAGATTGAAGAAAAAACGTCATAAAGAGGTATATCCTTTAGTAAAATATAATATTAACAATACCTTAGATATTTGCTCAAAAGAAGGGTTTAATTTTTATGGATTATATGAAAAGTTTAATAGAATTTCATGTTGGCTTTGCCCTTTCCAAAGTGAAAAGGATTTATATGCATTAAAAAAATATTATCCAGAAAAATTTAAATATTTATTAGAGTTAGATAAATTTCAAAGAAAAACAACAGGTCATGGTTTTGGATTTAGACAAAATGATGTATTAAAGAAAATAAGTATTGGATTTTCATTATGACAACAAAAATTATTAGATTAAGTGACGGTTCTTATGGTATAAAAAATCAAAACAAAGATAATGATGAAAATACTTATCCTTTAACTTCCAAATGCTTAAATTGTGGCCATACTTATATAAATGATACTTGGATTAATATAAATGGCCAGTTTAAATCAATTTGCCCATATTGTAATGCTAAAAAATGTTTACATTAATAAAAAGAATAAATAAAAAATCTAAATATCCATGTCTAATATGTAAAGAACCAATCTTAAAAGAAGAAATTATAACAAAAGAAGAACAACGTGAATATTATATTCAATTCAAAAGAAAAGATTCACGAATAAAATTATGGTTGGACAAAATATCAAAATTACAGGAGTCCTTAGTAGATTCTTTTGATATAAACAAAATTGTAGTTAAAGAATATGACTTAATTTTTCCAAAAATGTTATTTACTAATACCATATCATCTATGTATTATAAAGGCAGAGTAGGAAGGCAATTAGATTTAATTGTATATCATGATACTATTCCATTAGCATATATACAATACAGTTCACCTATTTTAAATAAACAATTAAGCAATTGGATTAAAAATAAATATGGCAAAATTGATTTTTCATTAATTAATGAAAAAATTGTTGATTTATCTATTTGCATTAGCTTTGGAAGTTTGACCAAATATCTTTCAGGAAAATTGGCTGTATTTACAGCCTTAAAGCAAAGAAACAGTTAATTTGTTTAATGAAAAATATGGAACTGATATAGAAGTAGTATTTACAACTTCCATATTTGGAAAATCATCATTGTATAATAGAATAAGAAACCTAAAATATCTTGGCTTAACAGAAGGCTACCATTTAATTCTGCCTGAAAAATGCATAGAAGAAATCCAAGAGATTTATAAAAAACATTTTCCACATAGAAAAATAAAGAAAACTGCATTAGCAAGACATGTAATTAGAATGTATGACCATTTGCAAAAAGCTGGAATAAAACTATCATTTAAAATTCCTAAATTAACTCGTGGCGTTTATATTTGTGAAAATTTATTGCCATTAAAAGATAATTTAGAACATTGGTATTATAGATGGTTTTTACCAAGGAAAAATAGAATTATTGCAAAAGAATGCTAAAAATAACATTTTTTGGAAATATCTTGACATAAAACAAATTAATGCTTATCTATATAATATGAGAACGATTTTTGGATTAATAGCTGGCTATGGAAGCTTATTATTTCAAATGGCGATTTTATTAATTCTATTGCCATTTATTTTGATTCTTTTACCATTTGCTTTATTTGCCGAATGGTCACAAAAACAATTAGAAAAAATGGAAAAATCCCAAAAACAGGAAAATTTTCCTAGATTAACCAAGGAAGAATTAGAAAAAATTGATAGGATTATTTTTATGAGATCATTTCGACGTTAATTATTTTTTTGAAAAAAATAATAAAAAATTCCAAATGGAATGATAAAACCTATAATGAAACCTAAGATAATATCATTCATATTTATTTAACTCCAATATTTAAATTCTTATAGTTACTCTGCAAATATCTTTAATTTCATTGCAAAGCCGTTGTGCAATCTTTCCTACTATTTCATAATCCCATTTAGATTCAGGAATAAGTTCTATAACTTTTCCATAAATACGATTATCTCCTTTTATTCCCACACTATAAGCAGGCAAAAATTCCCACTTACCTTTAAAATTCTCTTCTTTTAAAATTGCCGTTATTTTTTCACACATCTCTTTTTTATTTCTTCAAGCACTGCATAAAGAAATTCCTTATCTTCTTTATGTTTTCTTAAATCATGTTGCATTAGAATAAGTTCTGTAACAGAAAGTTTTTTTATCCATTCCTTAAACTTATCTATTTGTTGCATCATCTACTCCAAATTAGATTTTTATACTTTCCAAGCGACTATTTGATCAAAAACTAATGATACATATTCAGTTGTTTCACATTGACCATAATGTTCATTATTATGAAATATAAGCGCTTTACTCCTATTAGAATTTTTTAAATTAAGTAAATAAAGCTTTTTAAATATTTTTTCACAATTTAATACTGTTCCGTTTGTTGTATGGATGTATTTGTATTTTGATACATCTATTTTTGCATTATTTTTGTATATTATTGTTTTTATCCTTTCCATATGACTCCAAATCAAATATATGAACATTATACTATGAAAAAAAAATATGTCAATACCTTATAAAAATTTAAATTTAAAAAATAACCCTATTGACTTTTTGAAACAAAAGTCTTATATTATAAATAATGGAAAAGATAATCTATAAAGGTTGGATAATAGCCGATTATAAAGATAAAGAATTCCTAGAAAAAATCGGCATTAAATTAGGCAAATACAATGAAAAAACTAAATCATTTGAAGATTGTATAGTGTCATCAGAAGCTCTTGAAAAATTAGATCCTTACTGGGGACGTTTTTATTGGGGGCTAACAGAATGAACAAAAATGAAAATTTAAGACAAAGATTATATGCAAAACTTCCTGACCTAATGGATGCAAAAATTAAATTAAAACTTTTATTTTGGAAATTGAAAGAAAGGAAAGATTATGCGCAAGCTCTAAAAGTACAAATGCAATTAGAAGTATTGGAAAAGACCATTAATCTTATAACTCGATTATAAGGAGAAAAAGGAATGGAAAGTGAAAATAAAACAAGAAGGTTTGAAATTGTTTGCCATGAGACAATATCCAATTATAAGATTGACATCTTAAAAGATAAAAGAACTGATAGAAAGTTTCTAATCATAAAAGATTTGGAGCTTAAACAAATGGCCATGTGTCCTTTGCACAATCCCAATTTAGAGAAAGTGTATTATGGATAAAAAAAATGCTATTTTTTCATTCTCTGAAGAAATAGAAAAAATAAAAGGAAAAATTGGGAAATCTATATATATTTTAGAATGGGCCTAAGTCGCCACGCCCCCCCATGGGCCTTTGCAAAAAAACGCATTTTTCCAATGTTTTTTGCATATTGGCATGATTTTTGCATTGGAATTTTTCTGGCATACTTTTTGCATAAAATTGCTAAATGTTAGGCCCACTAAACATTATTAGCTATTATTAACTTTGCCTTTGCAATTTTTATGCCAATTGCTTTATTTTATTGATTATATCTACTTTTTCCTAGAAATGTTAGGCCCTTTAGACTTTGTCTAGTGAGACAGAAATATTAAATTTAATATTTAGCATAGGCCTAACATTATTCGATGTAGATTTTAACTATATTTTAGGGCATAAGTTAGGTCAATTAGACATTTAAATTTAAAATAATAAATCGTTTGATAATGTTTAGTGGAACTAAGATTTAATTGGTTATATGATATGCAAGATATAATTGTATAAAGATAATCAGATAGTAAGATAATCAGAACTTGACAATAATCTTAAAATCTGATAATCTTATAGTATTAATACAATTAATTATATGGAGGATTAAATTATGAACCAAAAAAAGATAACTGTAATTTTACCAGTAAAAAAATATGAATTACTTAAAATACTGGTAAAAATAAAAGATACTAATTTTAATAATTACATTAATGATTTAATTACTAAGGATTTAAAATTAAATATAGATAAAATCAAACAATATCAGAAAATGTTTAATGATAAATCTTAGGTCCACTAAACATTATTTGGTGCTTTAGACAATTTCCAGTAAAGTT
>JAGGRZ010000037.1 GCA_021159335.1 bacterium | reverse complement strand
ACATATGGTGACACGCAATATGTCCAATACTGCGTTACTCTTGACCCTGGTTGGGACCCATCGAAAACATATTTCGCAGCAGTAGTAGCTGGTCCAACACTTCCCCAAGTTCAGAACGGAATAAAAGTAAACATGGCTGAAAGACCGCCTTACGCCTACCATGTATTAATCAACAGAAAGAAAGCCTTGAAATCACCAGGTGATACTGCTAATTTCACGCTAACTCTCACCAACGATGGAAGGAACGACGACATTTATCATGTATCATTAGTTGAGATATCCGCACCAGCTGCATGGGACGCAAGACTCTCGGGCGGGATGACATCATTCGACTACACAGTATCCTCAGCTTCCCGCTGCGATGTGCCTATAATAGTCAACGCAGCAACGAGAGGTGTTGGCAAATACATGATTGTGGTATCCTCTCACGCTATCTCTGACCGCGCCGATACCATTTACATAAGCGTTGGCGCTCAGCCACCTGTTTTGCTCGTCAACGATTCGGGCGAGGATGTTCAGGCAAAGTACTGTCAATTCTTTACGATGAACGGTCACCAATACATGTACTGGGACACTCACGAGGACGGCGAATTGGGCAGTTTCTCGACCATGGGGATAGACCTTGTTGTGTGGTTCTGTGGTTACGACTCAATCGCAGGCATTCAGGGTTCTGAAAGCGACGAAATAACTAACTACATTAATCTCGGTGGAAAACTTCTTCTTAACGGCGCATACATCGGTCGCATGAAAAACAGCGATTTCGCATTCTTTAAACTCGGTCTTGGCTCAAAATACGACGGTCCCGCCACATCCACTACGCTTCAAGGTTCCCGCGATATCAGCCAGTTCAGAGGATACACTGGTAGCATATCGACTGCTATAAGAGCCGAAAAAATAAGCCCTGACCCCATGTTTGCGGCTAATACTCACACGGCGATAAAGTATGACGATGGTTCCAGCGCCGGGATCGTAAGAGAGTTCCCCAGCAGCGGCGGAAAACTTATATTTTTCGGATTCCCCATGGAGGAACTCCCGACAATCCAGTTCAGAGACCTGATGTATAGATGCCTATCGTTTTTCGGGATATCTGGTGTTGCCGAAAGCAAAAACGCTCTACCTTCAAGCGTTGCCTTATCAGTGGCGCCAACTCCGTTTAACGAAGTGTGCGAAATAAAATACGCCGTACCCGATGGTAAGTCTGGGGAACTGAGCATAGTCTCCTTAAACGGTAAGACCGTCAAGACCGTGAATGTCCGTGGCAGCGGAATCTACAGGTGGAACGCCGAGAATCTGTCGTCCGGCGTGTATGTTGTTAACCTTACCACAGAAAAGGGAAGCGCATCGCGGAAAATTCTTTTAGTAAAGTAGCAATAAAGATGAACGCTGAGTCAAAAGGGGCATTTCAACATGCCCCTTATTTTTTATATCAATGGACAAAGATGTCAAAATAATAGCTATCGACACTGCCACCGATTACCTCGCTTTTGGAATTTATGCAGGCGGAAAAATTGTTTTCGAAAAAACCGTGTTCGCGCCGAAAAGACATTCTGAAATTCTGCCCGACATCCTGAAAACCGCTTTATCAGAAAGCAATTTATCATTATCCGAAATAAGCCATGTTGCGCTGTCAATAGGACCGGGCTCCTTCACCGGGCTAAGAGTGGGCGTTTCCTTCGTTCAAGGGCTTGTTTTTGCAAAACCTGAGATAAAAATAGTGGGCGTGGACAGCCTACAAGCCATAGCCTTCACATTTGCTCCGTGCGAATATCCGATAGCCGTTGCCTACGACGCCAAGGCTGGTGCCATATATGGTGCGATATTCGACGCACATTCGCTGGAACCAACGCCATTATTAGGTTCCAAAGCACTCCCACCTGACGAATTCGTCGAAATACTAAGGAAATACCAAAAATTTATACTTTGCGGCGACTATGCGGACAAAATAATCCCTCAACTCGAGCCAGACAAAGCAGTTTTACCAAAAATCCCGGTAACACCTCAGGCAAGAAACATAATAGCCCTCGCCTTAGAACAAATAGAACGCAATGAATTCATACCACCCGAAAAACTTGAGCCAAAGTATCTTCGAGAATTCGTTCCCAAAACTAAATCAAAACAAAAGGAGTAAAAAATGGTAATAAAGGGGAAAGCTCACAAATACGGTGATGACATAAACACTGATGTTATCTATCCTGGCAAATACACATATCAGCAGCTTACTCCGCAGGAAATGGCAAAACACGCTCTTGAGGACCTCGACCCAGACTTCACCAAAAAAGTCAAACCCGGCGACATTATAGTAGCAGGAAAGAACTTTGGGTGCGGCTCCTCACGGGAACAAGCTGCTGCGTGTCTTAAATACGCGGGTATAAGCGCGATAATCGCTCGCTCGTTTAGCAGGATATTCTTCAGAAATGCGATTAACTACGGCCTTCTGGCGATTGTCCATCCAGAGGCAGCCGAATATATCGAAGACGGAGATGAAGTGGAAATAAATAGAGAACAGGGAACAATAAAAGTTAAAGGAAAAGAGTTCTCGTTCCCACCATTTCCTGAACTCGTCAGAGGAATTCTTGATGCGGGTGGATTGATAGAATACCTTAAAATCAAACTTGCGAAAACCTGAAAATACCAAGGTGCCTCGGCATCTAATAGGATAAAAATCCAAGCTTTAAATACAATCTGGAGCCGGTATAATTTATTTAATAACAATAATTTTGCCGTATATCTTCCCCGAAGAACCTCTAATAAAGTACACTCCAGCTGGCAAACTATTGCGTGGACGCCAAGTAATAAGTCCCTTCCTTGTGGCAATAGCTTTTCCAACCACCCTTCCGCTGATATCGACCACCTCTGCTCTATCAACTCCAGCAGGAACCGAAAAACTTATGTAACCTGCGGGATTCGGGAAAACAACAACCCCCGGTTCGCTACCCGATAGGTCTTCGAATATGCCCGTTGTATCGTAAGCGAGCACATTAAGTGTGCAAACAGGATTGATGTAACTAACCGTCACCATGCTTTCTGTCGGCCTAACTATCGAGCCCCACCTTACTGTAACAACGGTATATTGACCGTAAAGCTTCACATCGAATTCAGCCACACCATTGCTGTCCGTCCAGTCGAACTCCATGTAACTGCTATCAGGATTCACCACGAAGGTGAAAACGCTTTCCTGTGGCGCACCGAAAGAATCCTTTGCGACCACCACGATTCTGCCCAACGGGTCACGCGAATAAGGGTCTACATTAACTATCGCACCAGAACTAATTTGCGTATATCCCGGTATGACCTGCTGCGTTGTGTCGAGACTCAAGGCATTAAGCCAAAATGCACCTGAATGTTCAGCTCGTGAACTTATGACCACAAGTGAACTGTCCGAAATCCAGCCAGAAGTCAGCAACGAATCGTATATCGAATCGGGAAAAACATTGTAGACGACGCTCCAGGCAACGCTATCCGAAAACTCGAGTTGCTCCACAAGCTGGTTCACATCATCGACATAATTCCACTGCATTAGAATCCATATATCGGCGCTCGCTGAAGCAGAATAGAGCTTTGGCAGGTCCATAGCCTCGTTTGAAATAGTAATAAGATATGTATAACTGCTTCCATCGTGGGTGAAAACGGTATCGAGCTTTATTGTGGGGTCAATAAACGGTGCTCTGTAGAGTTGCCTAAGCTTTCTTCTTGTGGCTACTATGATACCCCGCGGGGAAATTATCGGAACAGTCCTGAAAACGCGGCAGAACGAATCAACCTCCCAGATCGTTCCAGGGAGTATGGTTATGGAATGCGCCCTCGCAAGCTCACACAGTGTATCAAGAGCAGCAACCACCTCACGAGAAACTTCAAATGTATCAGCCGCCTCGTAAACCACCGAATCGGGAAAGTATGTTAATTTTATCCTCGCTTTGTTCTCACGCCCGCCCAGCGCACAATCCGGACCAACTATAAGATCGAGTTCCGGCTCAACTGAGATGAGTTCTCTCACGGAATTAAGCAACTCAGAAGGTCTCCCCGAATCGCCTATTTGGGCTACACCTATTTTTATACGCGCCGAAACGGGCACGAAAACAGCTACCAATAAAACTAATGCAACGAGCCTCTTCATTTAGGCCCCCTATATTTATTCCCAACAAATTTAGTAGTCCAAAACCACTTTCCTGACATCCTCACCGCAGATTATGTAATAAGTTCCGGGTGTATTTTTGCTGTCGGTAGCACCTGCCCATACCCCCTCGCCATCCGAAATCTCAACCCAATCAACAGTATCCCCATCCTCGCTTAAGACGAGCGCTTTCTCGCACGATGCTCCCATGAGAAAAACTGGACCAGAGGATATCTCAGGCATAACCATAAGGGACTCTGGCGGCGGTGGAATGTATGTAGGAAGAATGGTCGGCAGCGTATCGCTAACATCGGGAACATTGGCAACAACGATAACGAAGTGAGGGTGGACCTCAACCCACGCGAGAGGTTCGTATGCCACAGGGTCGCGACCGTAATTGTCAATCCTCATGGTGTTCCAGCGCGTGCTACTGAAAATATCCACCGCAATAAGCACTGCATCAGGTCTCACCCAGTGGTCCGTCACTATGGACCATATGCCAGAAAGCGAGATGGGAGTTGGGTTAAATGTCCAGTATTGAGTCGCAGCAGTCATATCCTCGTTGCCTGCGCCGCTCCATGTTCCATGGGGCAGCAACCATAGTGGCGCTGGGGGTTCCGTAGGGTCGAGTATGCGCGCAAGACGGGAATTCTCGTAACAAATGGTAGTCATAACGGCAACACGACCGCCTGCCTTAACATTTATAGTATCAAGATGAATGGTCGTATCGCGAACCACATCATGAATCGCACTCCAGTGACATTTCCTTCTCAACCTTACTATCCGCCCGTCAGGATGTATTATGGGTATCGAATTGTAGTTTATCCCACCCAACACCTCGCCACATGTAGCTGCCCATATGTAGCATGTCTCGCCCATAGCGATGTATCGCAGCGTATCGAGGTAGTATGCCGTAAGGCTGTCACCAACATCGTGTGGGTCGCGCGGATGAGGAACAAGCCCCAACACAGAGTCCCATGTGAATGTTACCTCAGGGCGGGAATGACCACCACCATCTATCCCTGCGAAAGCGAATTCAGGGAAAAGGATGATATCAAGTCCGCTGGCGTAGTTCGCTAATTCAACGGCTCTCTGCACTGAACGCTGCGCAATGTGGGTCCAATCCCCGCCAACATAACCGCCCCTTATAACACCTATTTTAACTGGAACCGCACCACAGAGGGAAATAATAACTAATAATACAACTATTAGTCTCACTTTGACCCCTGCGTTTTAAAAATACTTTTTTATTGTCCAGCCCCCTCAAACAATTAGGGCAAAACCTTTAAGAGAGCAAACCTACTCAGTCCCGTCTGGCGCCCGATTCCGCCATGCGTTCCTCAACGCCTTTGCCCTTACCAATGCCTATGAGTATCGAAACAGGTATGAGAATGCAATAAGAAATAACGAGAATAAGAGGAGCTAAAGTCATCGAACCTTTGGCAAGCAAAACCCATCCCACCACTATAAGAACCAATGCAAGCACAAAAACGATATAGTTTGCCTTTGTGAATGACAGTGGCTCAGCCACTATTTCCTTTGGCTTTTTCTTTACTTTTTCCTTCGAGGGAGGTTGGGAAACTTTCTTCTGCGGTGCCTTCCGCTTGCTGGCTCCCTTTGCTGATGCTGGAACTTTGACGGCTGTTTTTCTTTTACCCTTTTTAGACATTGTAGAGTTAATAAAATAACCTCATCTTATAAACGCAAGCTTTTTTAAGCTTTATTTCACGATTTACGCACCAACAAACTCCCTCATCCTCACCGATATAACCCTTGACACTCCATCCTGTTCCATGGACACGCCGTAAAGATAATCTGCCTCCTTTATCGTGAGCTTGTTGTGAGTTATCACGATGAATTGGACCCTTTCCTTGAACCTGTTTATAAGACTAAGAAATCTTCTTATGTTGGCGTCGTCGAGCGGTGCATCCACCTCATCCATAAGACAAAATGGCGCAGGTTTCACCAGATAAAGCGAGAAAAGCAGTGCAAGCGCAGTTAATGCCTTTTCACCCGTGGAAAGCTGGTTCAAATTAAGAAATCGCTTACCGGTAGGTCTCACTTTTATTAATATATCCGACTCAAGTGGGTCATCGGGTTTATCAAGCACAATATCTCCCTCACCACCCTCGAAAAGCTCCTGAAACACCTGTTGAAAATTCTCGCGCGTAGCCTCGAATGTCTCGACAAAAAGCCTTCTTGCCTCCGAGTCAAGGTGTTCTATCGTGCGCTTAAGGTCCATTATCGACTTTTTGATGTCGCTTTCCTGCTCTTTAAGGAAATTCAACCGCCGCGAAACACTTTCATATTGCTCCTCAGCCTCAAGGTTTACGCCGCCCATTTGTTCTATACGCCGTTCAAGCCGCTCGAGCCTCTGCTGCACCTCTTTTGCCCTCTCATCGTCTAAAGGCTCCGCCTCCTCGAGCTCAACGCTAAGCTTGTTTCGTTCCCGATACAGCTCGTCAAGCATACCAGAAAGAGTGCCCATGTAGTGTTCGAGTTCAGTCAATTTGGATGATAATTCCTCCCGTTTTGCCTCAAATTCCCCCTCTTTTTGGGTAAGTCCTTTTATTTCGCTCTCCATTTCGCCTATTTTTGCATCAAGCGACGCAAGCTTCTCCTGAAGTTCAGTCTCAGCGCTAAATAATGACTTCAGATTCTCGGAAGTCCGCTTTATCTCGCCCTTTGAGCTTTCCTTCGTCCTTTTGGCTTCTTCTATCTGCGCCTCCAGTGCCATAAGTTCCGAATTCGCCTGTTTTATCGCCAACTCCTGACGCTGAATCTCGGTTTGCGCGTTTTTAATGTCGTTCTCCGTGGACAATCTTTTAATCTCAAGAGCCGAAAGCTTACTTTCAAGCTCCCTGCTTTGCCTTTCAAGCTCAGTTATCTCTTTTCTGCTGTTTTCAACAGTTTCGGAGAGTTGACCGATTTCATTCCTTATCTTACTTACAAGCGCCTCGTTAACGGACAACTTTTTCCTCAAGTTTTCTCTCCTTATCTTTAACTGCTCTATTTTGTTCTCCAGAGCCTTTTTTTGTTGGCGCCACTCCTCGCAAAGCATCTCAAAGCTTCTAATCCGTCCTTCCACATCCTTCCTCTCGCCCATCAGTTCATCCGCTTTAGACGCTAATACAGAAACCTTTTCCACAGCCTCGTTATGCTCAACCCTCAAGGACGAGATCTTTTGTTCTATTTCCCTTTCTCTGGAGCCCAATTTCTCAAGCTCATTCTCAAGTTTCCCGAGGAGCATTTTCTGCGTGAGAATTCCTTTAACCTCTCCCGACCTGAAAACATATTCGCCCATCTTTCGCACCTTTTTGCCGTCCTTGGTAACCACCACCTCACCCTCCATGGGTTTGTCGATTGTATCGCCGATTTTAATTTTCCCAATAAGCGCACCAAGACGAGGTTCAGTAAGTTTTATCCAATCGGGCAGTTCACCTTCATCGCTGAGCTCGGAAAGAATCACAAATCCATACTTATCCCCGCCTTCAGAGTTGTCCTCATACACTTTTTGTGCGTCATCCGCACTCTCGACGACGATGAATTTAAGCTTTTCGCCCAACACTGCTTCAAGCACTTGAGGATTCTCAGTCTGGATGAAATCTGCTACAATACCTTTAATCCTGCCTTCTTGCCTTTTATTAGCCTCATCGCTTTTATCCAATTTATCCAGCGAGGATATGGACTTTATATTTGCTTTTACCGCATCGAGCTTCCCCGACAGTTCCGCTTTTTTTCGCCTCAGCTCATTTAGGGATTGGCTATGCTGGTTTATTTCCGCCTCGAGCGTTGCTATTCTTTCTTTAAGAGTTTGTTTCTGCGCTTCGATCTCGCCTATTTGCCCGTCTATTTCCTCCATTCGGCTCTTTCCGTCAGCGATTTCGTGCTGTGCATCAGCAAGCTTTGCGTTAAGGTTCCCTATTTCACCTTTCATGCTTTTTTCTTCTGCGTCGAGCTTGGCGAGTTCGTCTTTAGCAAAACCTATTTCGTTCTCGAGCTGTGCGAGTCGTTGCCTTAGTTGACTGTGCTTCTCCTCGTCCTCGCGCAATTTTCTTCTCATCTTCAAAATTGAATCGTTAACTCTGGCTGCTTCCTGCTGAACCTTGCTCTGTTCCGCCTCTATTTCTGAAAGATTTGCATCAAGTTTGCATATGAATTCTCTCTGCTCCGCTATTGTCCTCTTCGACTGCTCTATCTGTTCCAGAAGTCGTGGCTTTTTCCCCTTCGCAGAAACTAACTGCGCTTCAGCATTTCTTATTCTTTCCTCGAGAACTTTTATCTTGCTTTCCGAGTCGGCTATATCTTTGCGCACATGCGAGATTTCGTCCAGTATGTTGCTTCGCTCTCTTGATAGCTCATCCATTTTCGCACGCTTTGACTGAACGCGTGCACGGAGCGACGAAATAGACGAACGGAGCTTACCGAGCTCATCGTTTTTGTCTCTCAGCTCCGACTGTATCTTCTCCTTTTCATTCTCCAGATGCTTTATTCGCCCGAATACAAGCCTTGCGAAAAGCTCCTCTTTCTGTTCCAAAAGCTTTCTGTATTGCCTTGTTTTTTTGACCTGTCGTCTAAGTATTGCCTCCTGCTCTTGGACTTCGCGAATAATATCCTCGAGCCGCATAAGGTCACTTTGCGTTTCGTTTAGCTTCAACTGCGTGGCACTTCTGTCAAGTTTATAGCGAGCTATACCTGCAGCCTGTTCAAAAAGGCTTCGCCTGTCAGCCACAGAACTGCTCAGCACGCGCTGCACCATTGATTGCTCCATAACGGCGTAGCTTATGTCCGCAAGGCCAACACCAGCAAGAATCGACTTGACATCCTTAAGGCGCACAGGCATTCCATTAATGAAAAATTGACTGCCCCCGTCACGATAGGCGCGCCGCGTTATACGAACCTTATCACAGGATGGGTCGAACGGTAGTAACCCCCGTGCCTCAGCAAATTCAATGCTTACTTCCGCAAAATTTAGGGGTTTGAACGCAGCGGAACCTTTGAATATGAAGTGCTCAAGAAGTGAACTGCGCAAAAGAGATAGTCTTTGTTCACCGATAACCCAGCGAATAGCATCGAATATGTTACTTTTGCCGCAACCGTTAGGACCAATTATAATGTTAAGACCCTTGCCAAACCTTAGCTCAGTCCTCACAGCGAACGACTTGAATCCGTATATCTCGAGCTGCTCAATGTACATCTCACTCAAATATAAAAGCCATTGAAAATAAGTCAAACAAGTTGCTGAACAATGACTCCTTAAGCTAATAGCCCACAATGTTTGGTTGACAATATAGACAAAACTGGTTATTAATTAAATGATAAAATTTCAATTGGGGGAATAATGAAATTATCTCATTACCTCGATGAGCAATCTATCATTATATCGCACAAACTCACCAACATAGACGAGATTGTGGATATGCTTCTTGCTGCGACGGAGAATCGCCACCCGACATGTCCCCTGGTGAAATTTCGCGACATCCTTTATCCAACCAAAGAGGCACCTCAAAACTTTCTCGGGGAGGGAATTTATTTTCCCCACGCAAGAATTGAGGGACTGCGGGACTTCGTCCTTTGCTTTGGTATCACACCTAACGGCATACCTGCGCCGACACCCGATGGAAAACCGATACTATTCTCGATTCTTATAATATGCCCTTTCGAGAAGAACACGCTTATGCTGAAAATAAGAAGCGCGTTCATAAAACTTCTTTCCGAAAGCTTCATAAGAGAGGAGTTGCTTTCCGCCGAAGACCCCAACGAGGTCCTCAAAATAATAGATAAAAGCGGAGTCACCGTAGAGAAAGAGCTACTTGTTGCCGACCTGATGAAAACGGACATCGTCACCATATCCCAACATGCGACGCTGGAGGAAATAGTCAACACGATGTTTGAGAGTGGTGTCGATACCATTCCGGTTGTTGACAAGGACGGGAAATTTATGGGGGTGGTGTCGTGCTACAATATACTTAGGATAGCGATACCAGAATACATGGATGCAATGAAAAGTTTGAAATTCCTTAAGTCGAGCGAGCCACTCCTCGAACTTTTCAAGAAAAGGAAGACCATACGCGCAAGCGATATTGCGGGCACTAAGGTTTTCACTGTGTCACCGGATACCAATGTTATGGAGGCCGCGTTCATTATGGTCAGAAATAAAGTCAGGTATGTTTATGTTCTTGAGGGCGACAAGCTGGTAGGGATACTAAGCCGAAGAGACCTTATAGCGAGAATAATGGTAGAATGAGCTGGCAACAGACAGTATCGATAGTTGTTTTCGTTGTCACGATGGCAGCCATAATAACGGGGAAGGTTAACAAAGCCGTCGCGACCGTTTTTGCGGCTGCTATACTTATAGATATCGGCGTGGTTAATGTCCACACCGCTTTTGACGCTATAGATAAGGAAGTATTGTTTCTCATGGTCAGCATGATGCTTCTCGTGGGAATTCTTTCGAAAACTGGTTTTTTCCAGTGGATAGCCCTTTCGCTTATCAAATTTTCCAGCGGTGAACCGGTCAGGATAATGATACTAATAGCGCTTGGAACAGCAGGACTTTCCGCATTTTTGGACAATGTTACCACTGTGCTTCTTATATCCCCTGTAGTTCTTCTAACATGCGAAAGGCTGGGAGTACCCGCCATACCGTTTCTTATAGTCGAGGTCTTTGCAGCCAATGTGGGTGGCACTGCAACACTAATAGGTGACCCGCCAAACATGATAATCGGTAGCGCAGCAAAACTAAGTTTCAACGACTTCATCGTTAACACAGCTCCTGCGGTGATAATAATTCTTCTCGTCGGTTTGGTGGCGATAAGATTCCTTTTTAAGAGGAAATTTCTTGTGCCCAGGGAGAAAAGGGCAGCCATAAAGAGCATAGAACCAAAAAGTGCCATAGTAGCACCCCTCGCTCTCGAAAAGTCACTTATTGTTTTCGCCCTCGTTATAGTAGGATTTTTAATTCACGACAAGCTTCACATAACACCAGCCATAGTGGCATTAACCGGAGCATCGCTTTTAATCATAATATGTAGGAATGTCAAATTTGAAGAAGTGGTAAACGAGATAGATTGGGCAACGATATTTTTCCTCGTCGGGCTTTTCATGGTCGTATCTGGTATGGAACATGCCGGCGTTATGCATGGAGCTGCAAAGGTTCTATTTCGACTATCAGGCGGAAAACCTCTGGGCGCCATGATGTCCATATTATGGTTTTCGGGCGCCATAGTTGGTGTTCTCACAAGTGCCTCTGTGGCGGCAATGGTGCCGATTGTTAAGGAATTAGTCGCTTTCGTCGCTTCTCATTCGGGGATTCCACAAGCACTTCTATGGAAACCATTTTTCTGGTCGCTGTCGCTCGGCGCATGTCTCGGCGGAAACAGCACGATATTCGGAACCACCGCAACAATAGTAATGATAGGTTTCATAGAAAGAACGCTAAACATAAAAATATCTTTCGTAAAATTCATGAAATATGGCGTCCCGACGGTGCTGGTTTCACTCGCCATATCGAGCATATACATAATCCTTCGCTATGCAATTCCGCTCGCGACCTACTCACTGCATTAGTTTGCGCAAAAGCCTTCCGCCCTTTCAGGTTGCTATTGACATCGCATTAAAAAATAAATTAATTAAAATAGTGGGCAAAAATTTGGAAAAATTCAGAGCGTTTTTGGCTATCGAAATTCCCGAGGGGATAAGGGGATGGATTAATGGAGAAATAATTTTGCCACTGTCAAAACTTCCTGTAAAGGTAAAATGGGTCGAGCCGAAAAACATTCATCTTACAATAAGGTTTCTGGGTGACATAACCGCGGAGCAGGCTGAAAAAATAAAGTCCCTAAGCAGGAATCTCAGCGGGTTGGGCAACATATCGCTAAAACTTTCTGAACTCGGAACTTTTGGAGGTCGTTATCCAAGAGTCGTATGGATCGGGCTTGAAGGAGACACTGATAAACTTAGCGAACTCAGGGAAAGGGTTGAAGGCGTTTGCAGGGTCGCAAGAATTCCACGAGATGACAAGCGGTTTTCGCCACATGTGACAATAGGGCGAGTAAAGTCACCGGCTAACACAGCTAAGCTTATCGCTGAAATGAAAAGGCTTAAAGTAAAACCATTAAGTTTCGTTGCGTCGGAAATGATTCTTTTCAAAAGCACGCTGACACCTGAGGGGCCCATTTACGAGAAAGTGGAGAGATTCAAGTTTTGAAAACATCGGAGGAATAAATGAGCAAAAAAAACGACGAAAAGGATGCAAAAAAAGAGCGACTCGACCTTGTAGTTAGCGAGGTTGAGAAAACATTCGGCAAAGGTTATCTTATTCGCCTTGGCGATAAAGCTATAGAGCATGTTCCAGTTATCCCCACTGGGAGTTTAAGCCTTGACCTTGCGCTGGGAATAGGCGGAATACCCAAAGGCAGGATAACCGAAATTTATGGTCCGGAGGCATCGGGCAAAACCACATTGGGTCTTCACATAATAGCCGAAGCACAAAAGAGGGGCGGCATAGCAGCATTTATCGATGCTGAGCATGCTCTCGACCCTATATATGCGCGCGCGCTGGGCGTGGATGTGGACAATCTCTGGGTTTCGCAACCCGATTATGGCGAACAAGCACTGGAAATAGCGGAAACGCTTGTGAGAAGCGGTGCTATAGATGTTATAGTTATCGACTCCGTTGCCGCGCTGGTTCCCAAGGCCGAGATAGAGGGCGACATGGGCGACCAAAAGGTAGGGATGCAGGCAAGATTAATGTCGCAAGCGCTGAGGAAACTTACTGCGGTGGTTGGGCGCTCACAAACTGCGCTCGTGTTCATAAACCAGACGCGAATGAAAATAGGAGTAATGTACGGCAATCCAGAAACCACGACTGGTGGCGTCGCCCTGAAATTCTATTCTACCGTGCGGATCGAAATCAGGCGAGCGAGTTCGATAAAGATTGGAACCGAGACAATAGGCTCACGCACTATAGTTAAGGTCGTCAAGAACAAACTTGCGCCGCCCTTCAGAACTGCCGAATTCGACATTATCTACGGCAAAGGGATATCCAAAGCGGGTGAACTCGTGGACCTCGGTGTTAAATTTGGTCTGATAAACAAAAGCGGTGTCTGGTATACATACAAAGGCGAGCGTATGGGGCAGGGTCGCGAGAAAGCAAAACAATTCCTCGAGGAAAATCCGACAATAATGGGGGAGCTTGAACAGGAGATTCGCCAAAAGGTTCTTGGAACACAGTCAAAAACGAATCAAGGAAGAGGCAAGCTTGAGCCTCAGGCGGATTGAGATTAGCCTTAAGTAGCTCAATTCTTATTCTTTAAATCATGAAAGAAATCACCCATAAGGATTATTTAGAATTCATTAGAACCCACGACTCGGTAACTATTGGCAATAATACGATTAAACTTCACAAAGAGTGGAAAATTAACTCCTTTGGACCACCTGAAGATTACCAATTAGAAAGGACAACAGTCTGGAGCTTTCCAGATAGAGGTAACTGGGCAACACATATAGGCAACTACAGAGGAAATTGGTCACCATACATACCGAGAAACCTAATATTAAAATATACCGAAAAAGGAGATTGGGTATTAGACCAGATGATGGGAAGCGGAACAACTCTTGTTGAGGCTAAACTACTCGGGCGAAATGCGATCGGTGTCGACATAAATATAAACGCAGTAATGCTTGCAAGGGATAGATTAAATTTCAGCGCTAAAACCTTGTTCTCCGAGGAAGATGAACCAACTATAAAAACATATTTAGGCGATGCCCGCAACTTAGAAAAAATAGATGATCAGACAATCGATTTAGTGGCAACCCACCCACCGTATGCAAACATCATATCATATTCAAAACGCAAAGATAACAAAGATGACTTATCAACAATGAGCTTTGGTGAATATCTTACAGCTATGTCTGATATCGCTAAAGAATCGTTGAGGGTTTTAAAACCCGGAAAAATATGCGCAATCCTTATTGGTGACACAAGGAAGCACAAACATTATGTGCCTATATCAACTCGTGTAATGGAAATATTCCTCGAGGCCGGCTTTATTCTAAAAGAAGACATAATCAAAATTCAATGGAACATGAAAGGCACTCGCGAGAAGTGGCGAGCCAAAGAATACGAATTTTATCTAATTGGCCACGAGCACATATTCGTATTCAGAAAGCCAATAAACCATGAAGAATACAAGAAATACAAGTTTAGTATAAAATGGTAAAATTTAAAACATTGGGTTTCAAAACATTTGAGGATTACAGAGAGCATTTCTTTTCAAATCTTCTAATAACCAACAAAACTTATGATTACTTTGTTGATTGGAACAAAGTAAAAAGTGATGTCAATAAATTTTTAGAAGAAATCTCACTGCTAAATTCGTTGAGAAAAGTTCCAATAGAAAATCGTAAAAGGCACCTTGAAAAACTTCTAAAAAATTATCCAAAAACAGCAGAAGTAATACCCTTATTAATTGCTGTACGCACAAAAGATAATTGTATCGAAATATTTGAACAATCAATTGAGGACTATCTGACATTCGATTTTAACAGCAATAATCTAAATAACAATTCCATCCACAAAATACTGGAGTTTTGCGAAAAAACAGGAATTATAGAATTATTTAACAACATAAACGATCTACACGACTACCTCTTTGGCGTCGAGGTAGGGTTAGACACAAATACAAGGAAAAACCGTAGTGGGAAAATATTTGAAAAACTGGTTCAAATAAAAATAAGAAAATTATTACCTTCAAAATACAAAATTGTAAACAATGATCCCAATTACTCTCTGTATCGGATAAGTGGGAAAAGCAGAAGTAAAGGTAAAACACATGATATTGTGATTTACAAGGAAAATACCCCAATCCCAAAAGCAATCATCGAATGTAGTTTCTACAACACAGCGGGTAGTAAGCCCATATCAATAGCTGAAAGCTATGTGGAAATGAATAATGTTGCTAAAGATAAAGGAATTGAATTTATATGGGTGACAGATGGGCAAGCTTGGGCCAAAATGATGGAACCCTTAACACGAGCAATGGAAAAACTCGATTGGGTGCTTAACTATAGAATGCTTCATTTTGTAACCCAAATTATTAGATAAATATTTAAGTAACACACTATTTGACCAGCAGTATTTTCTTCAAACTTTTAAGAGCTTTAGCCTCTACCCTCACAAAATAAACCCCTGAAGGTAATCCATCGCCACTCAAGACAAATTGATGGTTGCCTCGCTTAATTTTAAGCCTAACAAGACACCTGCCGACAACATTATAAATGCCAAGCTCACCGTCTGAGGGCGCGCTTACCTCGATAGCGCACGATGTGTTGAAAGGATTCGGATACACAGAAAGAATAAGTCTACCTTTGGGCTTTATCTGCCCATCATCCACTATTCGGGTTGAGGGCATGTCCAGAAGCTTTAGGTCGTCAATAAGCCATCCAAGCGATGTTGAGGTATTATTAGTTCCGAAACAAAACATCAGTTCAATCGAGTCACCAGCAAATGATGAAAGGTCCACGAAAAATTTTCGCCATTTTTTGCCCCAAACCTCAGCATAGGCGGGCTCACCATTAAGCCTGTTAACGGTGCTAACTATGTAGCCATCATAATATGGCACGGGATTTAGTATCCATGTAGTCGTTCGCGTCCTCACCTTAATATTGCCGCCATCTCGAATAAGCCCTGTCGTCCTCCCCATCGCGATGTCGTAATACGCCCAGAATGTTACTGCCGGACTCGTCAAGCCGCTCAGGTCAAGGCGCCACACAAGCTTTGTATCGAGATAGTTAGCGTACGATGTCCCCGAACCGAAATTGTTCCAGCAATAATCGCCCGAATGAGCCATAGTCGTGCGACTAATGAACCATCCTGTATCTCCCTCAACAGCAAATTCGGCTAATTCAAGGCTTTCTGGTGGGTCGAAATCGAGGTGCTTCACAAGCTGTCCAACTATTGGTCCAACAAACTCGCCGCTCTGCGGAAATCGAGACGAACCCATCTCAAAGTGATATTGATGCACACCAAACGAAAGCGGAACACGCGCTATATAGCGTGTCCATCGAGTATCATATGTCCCATCTGGCACCATGAGATAACTTGTCCCGTCTACGACGGCATGCGGCAAAGTAGGAACCCCTGCTGGGTTAAAATATGTAAAACCTACAGTAAACTGCGGCTGTGTCGTATCACCGTAAAGCGGACTTACACTTGCATCACCGAAAAACTCGCCGCTAAATCCAACTGTAATGTCATCAACATACCACCCGAGTCGTTCCGCCTCACGGTTAGACAGGAATCTAAACGCGAGCCTGCATCGCCGACCCCATAGCGACCTATCAAGCGCTACTCTCTCAAGTTCCCAATGAGTCTTTATGCTGTCATGCTGCCAGATAATTATCGTGTCATGTTCCAGCCAGAGCTCAACCCATGCGCGGTCGTCGCGGTCATACCTCGGCAGAAAAAGTTTTTGCCAGAAATTAAATGCACTGTGATACGGAATTATGAATTCAGGTGAAACCAATGCAAAGTCCCAATTCGAGCCGTAGAAAGTGTCTGCGAAATGGAAACTCGCCGGCGGTGAATTGAAAACCTTATCATCAATGTTCACCAACCCAGCGCCAATTAAATTCCAGTCAGTCAGGTTATCACACGCAAAATACACAGGATTGCTACCAGCAAAGACCAAAAGCGTTTCCCGCCAGCTGAACTCGTAATAGTTAACCTGCACGGCAAGTCTCGTGAATGTATCCTGAGGGTTGTAAATATAAATCTGAGCCAAAACAGTGTCAAAACCGCATGTATCAAGCTCAATCGTCGAGTCGTAACCTATAACCGATATGCTTCTGTCAACGGGATAAATTCTAAGCTGCCCACGAGCAATATTACAACCCACATTTTTCCCAAAAATTATCGTTACATCAATAGTTTCGCCCGGCTCGGCAACATAGTCCATATCACCATGCACGGAATCGTCAATGAGCGTCTGATAAACATTTATATAAGGCGCCCTCAAAACGAGAGGCACATCAAGGGAAAACCTGTTCAGGTCACCATCCACAATGTCAACCCTAAGCATTACCGTATCGTTATTCTCCACATAAGGTGATATGGCAAGAACAAACTCAACCGTTTCGGATTCGTAATTAGCCAGAGAGTCGATGAAAGCGGAATCGTGAAGCACGGTAACAAGGCTGTCGGACGAGGTAAGTTTGACTTTAATATCGTGCGAAAGCGTGCCGTAGTTAATAAGTCCAAGTTCCACGGCAAGCGTTTCTCCAAAGTCGGCTTGAAAATCTTCATCGTTCCGAACCGACAACGAACTCGGGTCAACTATCGAGAGCATGGTTTCGTATATGAATGGCTCATCAGGACTGTATGGCAGAATTTTTTTCTGTATGGGTATTTTTCTGAACGCTGAGGCAGTAAGCGTTATTGTGTCAGGCGGAATAGCTGGAACGATTAATCTTGCCAATCCCGCTGAGTTGGTTTTCTCGACTACAGCAGTATCTTTCGTCAGCGCGCAGACCACAACACCTGCAAGCGGTATCGAGGCATACCCTACCCATACATTAAGAGTGCATAGCTCGCTTATTCTGAAACTATCGGGCGCCACGATGTCGAGCTGGACAGGTATTCCAGCCCATAATCTAAGGGAGGGGTCGCCGATAAGGTTGTAAACATCAAAGAAGTAATGCGCAAATGTCGGAAAACCCGCCATGACTGAGAGCAACGCCTCGTAGCACATCCCCATCACGGACGACACTGAGTCCACAAGAAATGCGCGAAAAGTTTCCCTTTCCCAAAGGCTATCGGGATACCAGAAGGTAACATTAGAACCGCCTATGTATGCTATAGCACCTTTGTTATGACGCCTCAGAAGTGCCTCTCCAAAAGATTCCGGGCGGGTGAAGTCATTGGTGCTGCATGCGTTGCCGACGATAAAAGGATACATATTCGCATTAGCAAGCCTATCAACGCCTGCCGTGGTAAACCTCGGCGCAGAGAGCCCTTCAGGGCTTCCGTGACCATAGTAATAGTAAAATGCGTATCCGCTGTCGAGCGCTGCTATAACATCCGACTCTCCAACGCTGTCACCGTCGAGTTCTTCGTAACCTATTCCCCAAATGGGAAGATAGTTATCCCTCACAAAGTGATGAGTCCGCACAACAAGCCCATGTGTCCGAGAATCATCTGTAATGCCGAACAGGAACCTCCCCGCGAATGTCGAATCAAGATATCTGAACTTTTCGTACGCGATGAATCTTCCAACAAGCTCAGCGAGCTGAGCACTGTCCTCGACCGAAATCCTTCCCACCAATATGTCGGGGATAAAATCGCTGCCGTCCACGCATCCATAATCTATATCAGTCGGCGAATGTGAGCCTCCGCTCGAAAATGTGGGCACATCGTCGACATCACCCACTATGACAAGATAATCAACTCCGCCTGACGAGTGATATATCGCCTCAATGGTATCTCTTATCCTCGCAGCATAGAATGGCAACCTATCAGCCGAAAGAACGGTGACATCGAAACCAAGTTCTTTACGCCACGAAATAAGCGGCTCAAGTATAGGAATGTAGCGTTCAGGAGCTATCATGACAATTTTTGCCCTCGGATGGGCAGCCGGCAAAAGCGCAGGATTAATGAAAATATGCTCTTTAATGGGGTCAAAAACTGGCGACAGCAGACCCGTGGATTTTCCATGCCATTTAACCTCAAGCTCAATCCAGTCGTACACCCGCAGCTCGCCAACTCTGGGACAATACTCAAGCGGGTGAAGTTCAAAAAGCAGGAATCTATCCCCGTGGATAATACCAGACTCAACGATTTTTGCAACACCTTTTGGGTAGAGGTCCAATTTGTAGGTTAGGGTATCTAAAACTGTTACGCTGTCCCATCTTTGCGGGGTCAACGGCTGGCTGGGAAGAATGGGCTTTTCGAGCTTTGTTACGGAGAAATCTTTGGAACGACGCGCGGTGAACTCAGCATTCTCACCGACCCTGACGAAAAATCGCACTACAGGCATATGGGGCTTGCCAACATCCCAGATATAGTGGGCACTATCTACTGCTATCTCGCAGAATTCCCCGATTTTCGAGTCAATAACGCGAACACT
>JAGGRZ010000036.1 GCA_021159335.1 bacterium | reverse complement strand
TGTGGGAAGAGCTGCCAACTGGTTACGCATATTACCTTTCCACCGTATTCTATATAAGCGATTTCTCCTTCATGGGGGAATACAAGAACTATGACAACTTCGTCATAAGGGAGAAGCAGTACAATAACCCCCCGACATTAATACACTATTCACCATACACTCTTCCAAGCCGTCATGTTAAAAAAGTTAATCTTAACGATGAGGTAGGCTTTGCGTTTAGCGCTTCTGGCAATAAGTTTGGCATGTCAGGCGAGGTATTTTTTGCATCAGCAGCAAGACATGACGGGACGGATAAGTATTCCCAACTCTGGCTCGAGTTATCCAAAGAAAGAAAATTCGTTGACATAACGGTTGCTGGAGAATATGTGGCGGATAAGGATACTACCTATCTTACCGGGATAACCGACCTTACACTGCGCCCCGAACCCTCGCCATTTGCGCTTACTATCACTGCCGAGGGACAGCAATGGAGCTATCAGGATGCATATCACAGAAACATCTACTTCACGGTTAACATCAATTATGCTGGTTTCGGGAGTATTGGACTTGAAGGCGGTGTTGTGGACGAGGAAAGTTACATAAGAGCGGTAAGTAGCCTCAAACTAATCGAGAATGCTGACATGCGAATAAGCCTTGGAAGCCGTCCCGGTGGATTTTTCTGCTCAGGCGGAATATGCCGCTACGAGGACAGGTTTGAGGGGGTCGAGGTCAGAGTAATACTGACATATTAGTCCTTGGTAATGTTAAGAAGAATTCTTAAAAGGATAAGGGAGAGCGAGCGGGCTTTCCGAGTAGGAATCGTGCTGCTCATAATAAACCCGCCTATAGGATGGATTGGCTTTGCTGTTGGCGGTTATTTAACTGCAAAATATCATCAGGCAAAGTTTATGGTTTGGGCAACGATAATATACGCTATAACATGGGGTATGTCAGCAGCAGGAGTGATATTGGCAGGTCCACGAGGAGTGCTTTTGGCTAAAAAATTTGTTGAAAAGCTTCTAAGAAGAGTTTTCAGGCAAAGTAAAACCCAAACTATAAAAGGTGAAATCGAAAGGGCAAAAATCCCGAAATAACATAATTCCGAAAAGCGAGGCGTGGAACACAACGCCATTTCTGGTTTTATCTTGGCTTGCATACATAGTATTCGCATTTGCAATTGCTTTAGTATTCTATCTTTCTCAGCCGAGGCTTTGCGAGATATCGAAGCTACTCTGCTATGGTGTGGGCATATCTTTCGGTGCTTTGATAATAGTGATTTTTGGCGGACTTGGTTTGATAACGCTCACGACAATTACTGGCTATGACCTTTTGTATCCACACGGGAAAACGCAGATAACTATGCGCATACTTCCACCGATAGTGTATCTTATAGGCTCGAGCCTTTTTGGAATCGAGAAAGACAAGCTAAGGGAGAGCTTTATAGCCGTTAGTAACAAACTTTTCTGGGCGCAGGCTAAAAAAGGGAGGTTCAGTGCCGAAAGGCTTTTGATTTTGCTTCCGCATTGCATTCAATGGCACGATTGCCCGTGGAAAATAACCTGGTCAGTCGAGAATTGCCGCAAGTGTGGGATGTGCCCAGTAGGAGCGTTGGTGAACCTGCACGGGAAAGGAGGTATTTCGGTTTATGTTGCTACAGGTGGAACTGTGGCGAGAAGAGTGGTTACTGAGGCAAAGCCGACTATGATACTTGCCGTGGCATGCCCAAGAGACCTTGCGGAAGGAATGGTAGATGTGTATCCTATACCAGTATACGGTATTCTTATTGAAAGGCCCAATGGTCCTTGCTTCGATACATATCTTAGCCTTCATCGAGTTTTCGAATTCCTGCGCCAATTCAGACCTGATGTTTACGAAAGCATTAAGGACAGCGCAAAACAGATGGCGGATGAGTACGAGGCTAAGTATAGTAGCGAAAAGGCACTCGTAATGGGAGCCTGAAACAATGTTGGATGCTTAGAAAAAACAAAGTGCAGGCAGGGAATGGAAACAGGAAAACATTAGGAAAGGAGGAAGTTATCGATTGTATGGATAGTGTTTCTTTCCTTGACCGAATCAGCTATGGCACAGATATTTAGAATCTGTTTAAAAAGGAGGAAGATATGGCAACAAAAGTGGCTATAAACGGTTTCGGGCGTATAGGCAGGCTCGTTTTTCGCATTGGCTGGGGTAATCCGAATTTAGAGTTCGTGGCGATAAACGACATAACGACCCCAAAGATACTTGCCCATCTTTTGAAGTACGACTCTGTTCACGGGATTTGGGGGCATGAAGTCAGCTACACGGATAATTCGATAATAGTTGACGGCAAAGAAATCCCCGTCTTTGCTATAACTGACCCCTCACAGCTTCCATGGAAAGACTTTGAGGTCGACATAGCTGTGGAATCCACGGGCAGGTTCAGGGAACGGGAGAAAGCTGAGCTTCATCTTAAAGCTGGCGCGAAGAAAGTCCTTATATCCGCACCTGCACGCGGCAAAGGCGCCGACGGAACATTTGTAATAGGTGTCAACCACAAGGATTACGACCCCGAGAAGCATCACATAATAAGCATAGGTTCCTGCACCACGAATGCGATAGTCCCGTTGGCAAAAGTGCTGTGGGATAATTTTGGGATAGAGTACGGCTACATGACCACAGTCCACGCCTACACCAATGACCAGCGCATACTCGACCTTCCCCATAAGGACCTGAGGCGTGCTCGCGCGGCAGCGATGTCGATAATACCCACCACTACTGGCGCCGCAAAGACAGTAGGCAAAATTATTACTGAACTTGAGGGCAGATTCGATGGTATATCCATGCGCGTGCCTGTGCCTGATGGCTCGATAGTTGACCTGGTCGCAGTGTTGGGCAAAGAGGTTACCGTTGACGATATTAACGGTGCGCTTCGTGCCGCCGCTGAGGGTGACATGAAAGGGATAATAGAGTATACCGAGGATCCGATAGTTTCTACCGACATTATTGGCAACCCACACTCATGCATTTTCGACGCGGCATCTACGAGAGTCATGGGGGAAAGGAGCAGGTTTATAAAAGTCCTGGCGTGGTACGACAACGAATACGGATTTTCCAACCGTATGGTTGACATGCTCGTTATGATGATGTAAATTTCTGTTCCGATCAAATTTTTCTTGCTTTGGGGGATTAATAAGGTTATTTCACGAATCTAAAGATTCAACATTCGGAGGCAGCCATGCGTAAAAAGACCATCGACGATATCCAGATTACTAACAAGCGTGTTCTTATTCGCGTTGATTACAATGTTCCGCTGGAGAACGGTAAAGTAGCAAACGACCTGAGAATTCGCAAATCGCTGCCCACCATAAAGAAGCTTCTTTCCGACTCTAACGCCCTTGTTCTAATGTCTCATCTTGGTCGTCCGGGCGGAAAAGTTGACCCAAAACTTAGCCTTGCCCCTGTGGCGAAGCATCTATCAAAACTTCTTGGGCAGGAGGTAAAGTTTGTTAATGATTGCGTGGGCGACGATGTCAACAAGGCTGTGGACTCGTTAAAGCCCGGCGAGGTAATGCTTCTCGAGAATGTCAGATTCCATCCTGAGGAGAAGAAAAACTCGGATGAATTTGCCAAAAAGCTGGCTCGTCATGGTGAGGTATTTGTCAACGATGCTTTCTCAGTTTGCCATAGGGCGCATGCGTCCGTTGTGGGAGTGCCGAAATTTCTTAGACCAGCGGTAGCGGGATACCTGCTTCAAAGCGAAATAAAGCACCTTGGCATGTTCCTTGATGACCCAGCCCGACCTTTCGTGGCGGTTATAGGTGGCGCAAAAGTATCCACCAAAATAGGCGTTTTCAAGAACCTTCTCCCGCGGGTTGACAAGATTCTCGTTGGTGGTGGAATGTCGTTCACATTTTTCTCCGCGTGGGGGCTTGAGGTGGGAAAATCACTCGTTGAGGAGAATTCCTTTCAGACCGCGACAGAAATTTTCAACCTTTCGGAGGAACTTGGCGGAAGAATGCTTCTCCCCGTGGACATACTGGTCGCAAAGGAACTTGACCCCAACTCTCCAGTTAAAACTGTTCCCTATGATCACATTCCGAAAAATTGGATTGGGGTAGACATCGGTCAGGCAACGATCCAGCTATACACGGACGAGATTCTCAAAGCAAAGTCGGTTTTCATGAACGGACCTATGGGGATATTCGAGATAAAGCCATTCTCGGAGGGTACGCGAGCTGTTCTTGAGGCTATGGCGGAGGTTGCCTCAAAGGGCAATGTAGCGGTAGTCGGGGGCGGTGATTCGGCAGCAGCGGCATATGAACTTGGATTCGCCGACATGATGACGCACATTTCGACCGGTGGTGGAGCATCACTCGAATTCATGGAGGGCAAGGAACTCCCCGGGATAAGCGTTCTTGACGATGCCGATTAGCAGGTAACATTCCCTTCCATAGCATTTCGCATAAAGGAGAGGCATATGAGCATAGAATTCTTCGTGGGCGGAAGTGAAACATTTAAGGAAAGTTACGAATTAGCGATAATAGGTGGTGGTCCTGCGGGGCTTACGGCTGCACTCTATGCAGCCCGCTCGATGCTCGACCATGTGCTTATCGAGAAAAATCCCATACCCGGCGGACAAATTCTTAACACGGAGCTTGTCGAAAACTATCCCGGATTCGCCGAACCAGTATCGGGAATGGAGCTTATGCAGCGCTTTCAAGCTCAGGCGGAGAAATTCGGTGCCAAAATTATAAACGCTGGTGTTCAGAGGCTGACTATTGAGGATGGCAAGTTCAGAATAATTACTGATGAAGGCGAGACCTCAGCGAAGGCTGTGATAATCTCATCGGGCGCATCGCCAAAACTGATGAACATAGAGGGTGAGGACAAATTTATTGGCAAGGGAATATCATTTTGCGCGACCTGCGATGGGGCACTTTATAAGGATAAAGTAGTTGCCGTTATAGGCGGCGGAGACGCAGCGGTGGAGGAGGCGCTGTATTTGACCAAGTTCGCATCAAAGGTTTTCATAGTCCACCGTCGAGACAAACTTAGAGCAACGAAAATTCTTCAGGAGCGAGCATTTAATAACCCAAAAATCGAGTTTGTGTGGAGCCATGTCCCCAAAAAAGTCTTGGGAGAGCAGGTGGTCGAGGGGTTAGAGGTAGAATCTCGCGTGGATGGCTCGACAAAAGTTTTGAATGTTTCTGGAATATTCGTTTACATAGGTCTAATTCCCAACACTGACTTCATAGCGATAGATGAGCTTGGCCTTGATGACAAAGGTTTTATTATTACTGATGCGGAGATGCGGACCAACATCTCCGGACTTTTTGCCGCTGGCGATGTCAGAAGCAAGCTCCTAAGACAGATTTCTACGGCGGTTGGCGACGGTGCTAATGCTGCATTCGCGGCTGAAAAATATTTGCATGGGGAAGGCTAAATAACCTGCCACAGAAAGACCCTCAGAATTAAGTTGCGCACCTCTTGTTAAGTGTCATCTTAAAGAGATTGGCATTTACAGAAATTTCGCGATAATGACGAGACGAGAGGAAACGAAAAGGGTGATGGTGGGCACCGTTTCTATTGGTGGAGATACCATAATCACCGTTCAGTCCATGTCGAAGCGTCCAACGACCGATATTGCGGGCGTGCTGAACGAGATTGAAAGTGTTCTTCTTGCCGGTGGAGACATAATGCGTGTCTCAGTCCCGGACATGGATTCCGCGAAGGCGCTGAAGGAGATATTAAAGTCCTCACCGCTTCCGATAGTAGCGGACATTCACTTTGACTACCGTTTAGCGCTTGCGTCGCTTGATGCGGGAGTTCATAAGCTTCGAATAAATCCCGGAAATATCGGCAAGGCGGAGTATGTCAGGCTTATCGCGCGGGAGGCTAAAGCACGCGGTATACCGATAAGGGTTGGCGTTAATGCTGGTTCTCTGCCCAAGGATTTGCTCAAAAAATTTGGCGGACCAACCCCTGAAGCTATGGTCGAGGCAGCAAGGCGAGAAATAGAAATTCTCGAAGAAGCAGACTTCACTGACATCGTGGTTTCACTCAAGGCCTCCTCGCCAAAACTTGCATATGAAGCCAACATGCTTTTTGCTGAGGAATTCAGCTATCCTATTCATGTGGGGATAACGGAAGCAGGTTTTGGATATCAAGGGATAATCGCCTCAAGTGTTGGCTCGGCAATGATATTTTCAGCGGGCATCGGAAACACATTTAGGGTCTCGCTTACTGAGGACCCCGCTACTGAGGTTCGCGTAGCCCGGGAGATTCTTCGCTTTCTTGGATTGCGTGACTATTGGGTTAGAATAATAAGCTGCCCAATGTGCGCCCGCGCCGAAACGAAGATAGATGACATAGCAAGAAAAATCTGGGACCAAACGAAAAACATAAGGAAACCCATTAGTATTGCTGTTATGGGTTGTGTTGTTAACGGTCCCGGCGAGGCCGCCCATGCAGATATTGGCGTGGCTTGCGGCAAAGGCTATTCGCTTATTTTCAGTCGTGGTAAGCCGATAAAAAAGGTGCCTAACGACCGCATTGTCGAGGAACTTATGGAGCAAATCGAGAAGTTTTTTGGAAAGCTTGAGAGCAATTCTTAATCTTTGAAAACATCAACAATCCGCCTGTAAACTTCCAGCGGCGATATAAGATTTGTGCAGGGATAATGACGGCAGCTTTTTTTGCACTTTTTACAGGGCGGCAGGTCTGGGCTTATCCAGCCTGCTTTGTTGTGGGCGGGACCCCATCGTGTCGCTGATGTTACTCTTAGCACCGGGTAAATGCCGAATGCAAGGGTACCCACGGCATCGGCGAGGTGGAGCATTCCTGTGCTTGGCCCGACGAACGCACGAGAAAACTTGTAAATACCGGCTACAATCTGGATGGGCTGATTGAAGATCACATTAGTTTTGCCACCGGCAACGAATTGTGCAAGCTCAAGCTCCCCTGGTCCGGCGGTGACAACATACTTTATTCCATCTTTTTTGAGTATTTCCGCCAACGAGCGGAAGTTTTCAGGGCCCCAGTTAAGCGCTGAACCACCACTTCCAGGATGGATGGCGACAAATTCCTCAGGTTCAACATCTGCTCTTGAAAGTATTTTGTGCGCTTCAGAAAGCGCATCATCAGGAAC
>JAGGRZ010000035.1 GCA_021159335.1 bacterium | reverse complement strand
CTTCAATCTTGCGATAAAAACGCTATTCTTTTCACAAATGGCGATAATGATACTTTCCCGTTGTGGTTCCTTCAGGCGGTTGAGGGTATCAGGACGGATGTGAGGATAGCCAATCTCTCGCTTCTTAACACGAACTGGTACATAAAGCAGCTTAAGAACCAGATGGGGGTGCCGATAAAACTAACGGATGAACAGATAGACCGATTGAGGCCTTACCCGAATCCCAGAGGTGATGGCTGGATAAGGGTTCAGGACATAATGGTAAGACACATAATCGAGAACACCCCGGTAAAAGTTGTGGTGGATTCTTCCGGTGACACCATACGGTATCTTGACCCGCCGGTTTACTTTGCCGTCACGGTTGACCCTAAGAATAAAGCTGAATTCGACAAATATCTTCAGATGGAGGGACTCGTTTACCGTGTTACAACGGAGCCTTTGGGAAGGCGCGTTGAGCCGAATAAAATGAGACATCTTCTGTTTGATGTCTATCGATTCCGTGGGCTCAATGACACGACTATATATAAGGACGAGAATTCACTTAAGCTAACTCAGAATTACATAACGAGCTTCCTTATGCTTGCCTACGAATATCAGAAGCGAGGTGATACAGCAGCAGCGCTTGAGGCAGTGGAAAGAATGCTTAAAACACTGCCCTACAATTGGCGTTCCAATGCATACGCTGCGAACATCTACGGATGGGCAGGGAAATGGGACAAGGTTGACTCGCTTTTCGAGGAGGGTTGCAGACGATTTGAGGAAGGCAAATATCCGATGGAACCGGAAAGCCGGTATTTCATTGAGGTGTACCTTAATACATATCTTATGAAGCGGAAGATGGACCGTATCGGTAAGGTTGTTGAGCGTGGGATGAAGCTTTTCCCCGACTTCAGGGGAATTTACAAGGCTGCCTGGTGGTATTATCTTAATGTCGAAAAAGATATTGATAAACTTGTTAAGTCGATAGAGGAATGGCTTGCTCGTCATCCCGAGGATAGGCAGGTTCAGGCATTGCTAAGTCAGATAAGGTCTGGTGGGATTGAGAGAAGGATAATGAGGGCACCAGAATCCACAAGAGTGAAACCGCCACCAACTCAGTCTCTTATAAATGAAGATAGAGTTCGTTAAAATCTCAGGCTCGGGAAACGATTTCGTTCTTATTGACGATAGAGAATCTCGCCTTGCGGACATTGACATAGAAAAGCTTGTCCGTTATCTCGCCAAGAGGCGGATAGGTGTTGGTGCGGATGGCGTAATATTTTTGCGCGAGTCTGATTCAGCATCCATAGCTATGCGGTATTACAATTCTGACGGTTCTGAAGCTGCTATTTGTGGCAATGGGTTAAGATGTGCTGCGTATTTCGCAAGGATGCTCGGATTACCCGCGGAAATATCCATAGAAACTGGCGCTGGGGTCGTTCATGCCAATGTGGACGGCAACATGGTTACTGTGTCAATGCCCGATGTGAAGCTCGTTGCTAACAATGTAGAAATAATTATTGACACATTGCCGCTCGTTTTCGACCTTTTCGATTCAGGCGTGCCTCACGCGGTGACAATGGTTGAGGATGTGGAGACGGTTCCAGTTTCGTATTGGGGGCGGATAGTTCGATGGCACAAAGAGTTTGCCCCCGAAGGTGCCAATGTTGATTTTGTTGAGGTCGTTGACGACAACACTGTAAAGATTCGAACCTACGAGCGAGGGGTAGAGGAGGAGACTTTATCATGCGGAACGGGTGCTGTCGCCTCTGCTGTGGCTGCTGCACGAAAAGGACTCGTGAAACCTCCCGTTAGTGTCCTTGTGAAGTTACCCGATACGCTTATAGTTAATTTTGAGCCAAAATTACCCGATGCCGTGAATGTTAAGCTTAAGGGTAGAGTCGATTTTGTATTTGAGGGAAAAATCACTTTGAACGAGAGGAATTTTCGATGAGAAGCTTTGTCTGGACATGGCTTGCGATTTTTGGCTTGCTTTCAGCAGCGCAAAGCGGGCAATTCGACGAGATAATTAATAAGTATGCTTCCAAGGGCGCGTTAACATCGAAAATAAGCATTACCCAAGTAAGCTGGGGCGAAACGACCGAATACGATGGTTATATTGCCATAAAAGGTGGAGAATTTTTTGCGGGCACTAACGAGGAATGCTATATAGCGAAGTCGGGGACTTTGTGGTTACGCTCAGGTAGCGAGAAACCAACGCCTGTTTCAGTTGACATCCCTACGGGAAATATCAGGGAAATTCTTGGCGAATTTTTTGGAAGAATTGAGAAAAGTTACGAGATAAAGCGGAAAGTAAGGAAAAATACCATAAAGTATGCCTGCTGTGGATTGGAAGATTCGCTTTCTACGCTTGATATGATTTTCGACAGAAAAACGCTTCTCCCGCGAAGAATCATATACTATGACCCTGCCTCGGGGACAATGATTATCAACTTTATTTCCCCAAGTTTTAGCTTGCCGCCGGACTCGTTGTTCAAACTGGAGAGGTAGTGTCCCTCATATTGAATAAGTGACAATTTATGACGATAAAACATCGGGATCTTCCGTTTTTGTTTGAGAATAAAAAATTCTTCGAATAGCCGTTGTCCATTGAAACTAAGTGTTTTGCACGCTCCCTTTGAGCGGAAAGCACCGAATTGAATAGACTTGACATAATTTAAAATATATGATAATTTAGTTCCATTTTGCAGGAGTTCGTGATGGAACCTATCGAAATACTTGAACCAATAGTGGAAACCTCTGGCAGCGTTCTTGAGGTTGGCTGTGGTGACGGCTCGTTGATGAGAGCGCTCGCTGATAAAACCGGAGTTTTTGTGGTTGGCGTTGATCCATATGCGCATGGCGAAGGATGCCTAACGCTTAAAGGTGAAGAGATTGATAAGCTTGCCGAAAAATTTGACCTCATATACTCAGTTCATTCATTTCATCATCTCGACTCGCCAAAAGAATTTCTTCTTGCAGCGGAGAGAGTTCTTGCCCCCGGTGGGCGTGTGGTGGTGATAGATTGGAGGTATGGTGCGGAAACTGGCGTTCCTGAGAAATATTACACTCATTCAGAGTTAAGTTCGATCTTAGATGACGCGGAATATGTAGAGATAAACTATTGGGTTGACGGTGATAATCAAATACTTATCTCTGCACCGGCTTCGAGGCTGCGAATAGCTGTTGCCTGCGACGGTGATAAGGTTTCCAGAAAGACTTTCGGAAGAGCGAGGGAGTTCGCCATATTTGAGGTTGTCAACGATAAGGCGATGCTGGTTGAGCGGCGCGAAAATCCTATAGCCTCAGATAATCCACCCGGCAAAACATGGAAAATAATAGATTTGCTAAGGTATTGTCAGGTTTTCGCCGGCGGAGCTATCGGCAGAAAGGGTGAGATTAGAACGAAGCTTTCAGGCAGGCTGTTTATTCAGGCAGAAAAAGAGGAAAGCGCGAAAGAATTAGCCAACAAAATTATTTTAAAACTTTCAGGAGGCGTGTTATGATCCACGAAAGCATCAATATCGGTGGCGTTACACTTCGGAACAGAGTTGTTTTTGCACCTGTTAAGACGGGCTACGGAACATCCTCGGGAGATATTACTCAGCGCCATCTTGATTTTTACCGAGCCCGCGCCGAAGGTGGTGTTGGAGCGATAATACCCGAGCCGCTCGCCATAGACCCGGCTCTCAGGGAAATACCTGTTCAGATAGGGGTGTATGCGACGAATCTAAGCGAATTAGTGGATGTCATACATCGTGGTGGTGCAGTAGCTATCGCTCACCTTAATCATCCGGGCCGCATGGTCAATCCCAAAATTCCCGGAGTCAGGATAGTCGCTCCCTCACCTATACCGTGTCCCAATGTTACAGGGGCGCCAGTGCCTTACGAACTTACGCAGGACGAGATAAAGAGAGAAATAGCGGTTTGGGCAGAGGCGGTGAAAAACGCCAAAAATGCAGGCTTTGACGCAGTAGAGCTGCAATTCGGACATGGATATCTTGTGCAACAATTCCTATCCCCTGCCACGAACAAAAGGAACGACGAATATGGTGGTGACAGGGAAAACAGAGCAAGGTTCGCTTTTGAAGTTCTTGAGGCGATAAGGAGTGCGGTTGGTCATGACTTTACGATAATAGTGAGAATTTCCGCTGATGAGAAATTTATTGGCGGTTACGGTATTGAGGATGGTGTGTGGTTTGCTGCTGAACTCGCGCGTCGTGGGGTTAATGCGATTCATGTTTCTTCCGGTTCTGCCTGCGAGTCACCGCCGTGGTATTTTCAACATATGGCAATACCTACTGGTGAGGTCTGGCTGATGGCGAAGCGGGTAAGAGATGTAGTGGATGTCCCGGTGATAGCGGTTGGTAGAATACGGACTCCAGAGGATGCAGAAAAAATTATTAAGGATGGAATGGCAGACATTGTTGCATTAGGAAGACCTCTGGTGGCAGACCCCGATTTGGTCCGGAAGAGTATTAATGGAATTACTGTAAGAAAATGTTCGGCCTGTCTTGACGGATGTTTATTCTCCATAAAGTCTGGCAAGGGGTTAAGATGCACGATTAATCCGTGGGTTGGAAACGAGGGCAAGGCACTTCCCGATTATTCCGGAATGCACTTTGTTGTCGTGGGTGGTGGTCCTGCCGGGATGACGGCTGCGGAACTTTTGAGGATGGCTGGTGCGAAAGTTACTCTTTTCGAGAGAAACAGACTGGGTGGGAATTTTAACTTGGCGTATATTCCCAAATACAAGCAGAACCTGAAAAGCTGCGTCGAGTATCTCGTCACGCGTATGAAAGAGCTTGATGTGGAAATCGTGGGGAAAGAAGCTTCTATTGATGATGTTGCTAAATTAAATCCAGACGGGGTTTTTGTGGCTACAGGAGCAGTTCCCATAATTCCAAAAATAGAGGGGATTGACAAAAACTTTGTTTACACAGGGCTCGAGGTTCTTAAAAGAGGACTTTCTGCGGAGTCGGCCTTAGTTATAGGCGGTGGTATGATAGGAATGGAAGTTGCCGAATTTCTTGCCGACAGTGGTGCCGGGCGGGTTGTTGTGGTCGAGTTGCTCGATGACATAGCGCGAGATATGGAACCCATATCAAGGGCATTGATGCTTAAGAGAATTAAAAACAAGCCTATAGAAATTTTCCTTGAACATAAGGTAACGAGGATTGAAGATGGATTCGTTGAGGTTTCCGATAAGGATGGCAGAGCATTCACCGTTGAGGTTGAGCTGGTTGCGGTTGCTGTGGGATTAAAGCCTGAGGCATCTATGGCAGAGGCTTTGGGTGAGGCTGGTTTCAGGTATGCTGTTATAGGCGATGCCGCCGGCGTTGGCAAAGCTGTGGATGCTGTTCGTTCTGCTTTCGATGCGGTGGTTAGTTTTTGAGGGGAAATATTCCAAAAGCCTTGACAACATGGTCTGGCTAAATATTTAATAATTCGGATATTGGGGCAGTAGCTCAGTTGGGAGAGCGCCGGAATCGCACTCCGGAGGTCGGGAGTTCGAATCTCCTCTGCTCCAATTTTTTATCTTGAAACTAATGTTTATCAAACTATCTTTTACATTGTGAAAAGAAGCAGGAATACATTAATATTATTAGTTTTTCTTTTGCTAATTCTTTCCGGCTGTGTTTACTACAACACATTTTTTCTTGCCAAAAAGAACTACCGTCTTGCGGAAAGGCTTCGCCGTAAAGCCGGCGGTGATGTAGTCCCGCCTCAGGCACGAGCATATTATGACAAGGCTATTGAGAAGTCTGCCAAGGTTCTGGCATATTATCCCGAGAGCGAATATGTTGACGATGCCCTTTATCTTCTCGGCATGTGTTACCTGAGAACGGGGGAGTATTCCAAGGCGTTGCGCAAATTCAACGAGCTACTCGAGAACTTTCCAGAAAGCGAGTTCGCGGACGATTCACGCTACTGGCGAAGCGTTTGCCTTTACTATGGCGGCAAGGAGGAAGCCGCTGTGGATTCTCTTGAGCTTTTTGCCAAGGAAGACCCCAAGAGGGCGGAAGATGCACTTTTTATGATCGGTGAGTTGGCGTACAAGGACAGCAATTTTATCGATGCACAGAATGCATTTAAGCGTTTTTTGGAGCGTTTTCCGAAAAGCTCATTAGCGCCTAAGGCAAGACTCAGACTGGGGCAGATAAGCTGGTATTTTGAGAAGTACGACGAATGCGTGAAGTATCTTGAGAAAATAGGCGCTGGAGACCTTCCAAAAAGGGAATTTGTAGACTCTCAGAAACTTCTTGCTCAGTGCTACATAAAGCTTGGTAAATACAATAAGGCTGAAAAGATTTTAACCAAAATAACGGGCGATGAGATTTACAGGGATTATTGGGCAGAGGCTGAGCTTATTATCGGTGATGTTGCCATGGCGAGAGGTGAGTTCAGTCGTGCAGAGAAAATATGGTTTGACATAATTAAGGCACATCCTCACACGGAGTCGGCGGCATGGGCGTACTATCGGCTCGGGGAAATGTATTATAAATTGGGCGACCTGAAGAAAGCGAAGGAGATGTTTGATTTTGCAGCTAAGGAATACACACGAAGCGAGGTTAGTTCGCTGGCTGCGAGGAAAAGCGCAGTTATAGCGAGAATCCTTGAACACAGGTACGCTATAAAAAATGCCGATTCGCTTGGGACTAATGTCGTTAAAGCGCAGCTTGAGCTGGCTGAGATGTATATAACGGAACTTAATCAGCCTGACACAGCGCTTAATATTTATTCGAGAATACTTTCCGAGCATCCTGAGGATTCGCTTGCTCCGCATGCTGCTTATTCTATGGGCTGGGTTTACGCTAACCTTAAGAGTGATTTGCACGCTGCGGATTCCGTTTTTGCGCTTGTTTTGGAGCGTTATCCTGAGAGCGACTTTGCAGTTGGTGCAGCGAGGTACTTCAAGCGAAGGGGGGGTTCGCTCGACTCGCTTTCGGTAAGAAATGTGGCTTATTACTTTATTAAAGCCGAGGAGTTCTGGCTTACTTATGAGTGGCCCGATTCAGCGATAAAATATTATTCTATCGTTATTGATTCTTTCCCTGGGAGCAGGTATGTTCCGAAGGCTATGGCAGCAAAGGCTGAGATATTGGCTGCAAACGGTAAGACGGAGGAGGCCAAAAAGATTTACGAAGAACTTTCTAAACTTTATCCTAACACACCATACGATTCGCTTGCCAAAGTGAGGCTTGGCGAAAAAGTTGCGCTTGCCAGTCGCGGGGTGACAACGAGACCCTCAAGCTTAGCGTCGGGAACCTATACGCCCATAACTAAAACGAGCGAAGAGGACACGAGCAGCTTGATTGAGGGATTGCCACCTGCCCCGAGACCTATAAGACCGATTCGGCTTTACTATCCTGAACAGGAATGGTCGTCACGGTTAAGGGGGAAGCGGATTTATCTTAAAATAAAAATCGACCCATTCGGCAAAGTTTCGGATGTTAAGCTTATTCGAGGTTGCGGAAACGATGTTATAGATAATGCAGCCATACTTGCGGCAAAAAAAGCCGAGTTTAATCCATCGGATATTGAGATAACAATGTTTAACAAGTGGTTCTTGCTAACGATTTATGTTCAGCGACCGACGCCGGAATACCAGCAACAATATCAAAATTACTAAGTGTTTTTTTGAAAATTTTTTACAAAAAAATCTTGCTTTAATATCGATAGGAACGAAATTTAAGTAATAAAAAATTTCTTGACACTAAATAAGGGCATTCTAAATTGATTAAGTAAATGTATTGGGGGTATGAAAACTTTAATTTGAGGGAGGTCTAAAATGAGAAGGGTAGGTTTTGTTTTGTTATTGCTTGTTTGTTCCAGCGTTTGGGCAACAGTTGTTGCAGATACTGTTCTTGGGCCGGAAACTTTTAACAGCGTTCCGCCTTCGGGATGGCGGTCATATGGTTGCTACTCCGGAAGTTATTATTCTTATGTTCATTGGTATAGAAGTAGTAACTATTACCACTATCCTTACAGTGCATATAGATATCCGAGTTATTACAATTATTATCAACATCTTGTTACCCCTAAGGTTTATATTCCCAGCGATGCTGACTCAGTCAGGCTTTCCTTCTACCACAGATATTCAGGTTCCTATACGAATTATTGGAACCATATTTGGGTATCCACAGGTGACTGGAACGCATGCACCCACAGCAGTGATTTCGATGACCTCGGCGATGTGCATCCGACATCTACAAGTTGGCAAAGGAAAGATGTTAACCTTGATGCATATATCGGTGACAGCATATATGTAAGTTTTGTTTATTATTGTACCTCATACTCCTACCGATATTGGTATATCGATTGGGTTAATCTGATTGTTTACAGAAATGTTACGGCTCCGATAGTTAGGCACTCATCATATTATCATCCTACAATTCCATATGACCCCACTGTAACCTCTGTTGCCGAGACTGTTTCGGCGATTGATTCCTCAGGAATAGATACGATTTACATGTGCTATGCCGTTGACTCGACGGGTTCTGGTTTACCGGGAGGCTACACTTGCGTTGACATGTCACCTATAAGCGTTGATAGTCTTGGTAATGGAACATATCAAGGAACATTTCCGGCACAACCTGAATGGGCTATAGTTTATTATTACTTTGTTGCTATTGACAATGATTCTCCAGCTCCAGAAACAACATTTACTGATACTTTCACGACACTGTTCCAGGGTAATTACTACGCATACGACCATACCGACTTTATTTACACAGAATGGGCACCACCCGAATGGGTAGAAATAAGCGGAATAGGGACATATAGAGGCGCTGGCGATGATAATGTTTATTCTATCGATTTACCGTGGTCCTTCAGGTATTTTGGTCAAGATTATAATAAAATTTATATTAGCACTAATGGTTTGATTGGCTTTTCTTCGATGAGCGCATGGACATGGTCACCGGTTCCGACACCATCCACGAGCAGTCCTAACAATGTTATAGCAACTGTAAGCGGTGACATGTATGTTGCGTATACCTATTGGTCCCCACCTGGCGGAATTTATTACTACGATGCTGGAGATACATTCTATATTGAGGTTAAGGGATTGTTTAGATGTTGTAGCAGCAGCTATCCGAGGATGGATTATCTTGTTAAACTTGTGAAACCAAGTGCCTGTTCCGAACCCGGCGGTAATGGCGAGATAATTATAGTTTATCATAATTTTGCTAATCACAGTTCCCGTTACAATTACTGTTCGGTTGGTATGGAAAATGAGAACGGAACTAAGGGGCTACAATATTACTATATGGGAAGCTATGCCACTGATTCTACAAGATTCCCTGGTGGTGCGGCGCCTCTTACAAGTGAGTGGACATGCATAAAATATACTACCACTCCACCGAGTTCAGTTTCTGTCGGATATATCGCAGGTTATGTCCATCTTTCAGGTATGACTAACCATGAGGGAGTAGTTATTAATCTATTCTGGCCTTCAATGAACATGCTCGTCAATCAAATTACTACCGATTCGACGGGTAATTTCGTATTTGCGGTCAGAGCTGGCGAAACATATAATATTTATGCGAGCAAGGGATATTTGTGGGCACCTGATAGTGCAATAGGATTAACGGTAACTGCAGGTGCAACAACATATGTTTACCTAACTCTTAATCAAATCATTTACGCTCCAATCTTAAGTAGCGACTTTGAGAGCGATGATGGAGGGCTTGTTGGAACGAGGATTGCTGGTTCTTGGGGCAACTGGGAGTGGGGTCGACCAAGAAGTGCAACAAGTGCCATATACGGTCCTGGTCGTGGTCACTCTGGACAGAAGTGCTGGGGAACTGTGCTTGAGCATGAGGGCGGTTATGGTAGTTATCCGAGCTATGCGCCATTATGCCAATATGTTCTCGAATCACCGACATTCGACCTTTCAGCTTTAAGCCCCTCTACCCCTGGATTCTACACTGCATTACTCCACTTCTGGCATTGGTGGTATGTTTATGGGTATAATGGCTATGCAGGTGGTAATGTTCAGTATTCGACTGATGGCGGTTCAACATGGTCGCTTCTAACACCTCTTGATGGCTATCCAGGAACAATGTATTCCACAGCACCTGGTATAGGTGGACAGCCAGCATTCACAGGAACATATTATAGTGGTGGTTCATATCCTCCACGGTGGATTTGTGATACATTCAATATAACTGATTTGTTCGGTCATGCAAATTCGAAGATAAGATTTTACTTCTCTAATTCCCGCTCCTATACGACATCCTATCCTGGCTGGTATGTTGACGATATTACAGCGGAGATAGGAATGACCCAGTATGGTGTTATAACAGGAACAGTTACAAAACTTGGCGACACGATTAATTATGGAATAAGAGTTAACGCTGGCCCATTCTTCGGATATACAGATTCCACTGGTCATTACGAATTAGTAGTTTTACCCGGCACATGGGATGTTATAGGTTTCTATAATTACCTATGGTCTGCCGATACCGTTACTGGCGTTAGTGTTGCTACTGGTGAAACTGTGGTAGTGAACCTTACTCTTAACCCGATGTTCGGTGTTATAATGGGACACTGCTTCTTCGAGGGCGAGTATGAACACGATGGGATAACGATTACTGCGACTAATGCTCATACATTCTCAGTTGTAACAAATCGTTTAGGCGAATACTCAATAAGAGTCGCACCCGATACATATGATGTTTACGCTTACTACAATGATGATTGGAGCCAAGATAGCTCACTTAATGTCGCTGT
>JAGGRZ010000034.1 GCA_021159335.1 bacterium | reverse complement strand
CTGATAGTAATTTTTTGTTCTCTTATTATCGCTCAGAATCCGCCGAGAGAGCTGACAGCAATAAGCAACCTTAATGCGCGCGTGCAACTTTTCTGGCGACCACCGCTTATAAGAGTAATCCTTACTGAGCTTTTCTACGACGATGGCACTGGCGGACTTGTGGACAGTGCCCAAGCTGGCGATATAATCTCGGTAAGATTCACGCCAACACACCGCTGCTCTCTTATGGCAGTAAAATTCAACGCCTGGAACCCGTGGCCTTGGGTCAAAGTGGTCATCAATGTCTACCCCGACAATGGTTACGGGACACCTAACTATTTTTCGCCCCTTCTTTCCCATCCCGAAACAACCGTCCTCGTTACTGGCTGGCAAGTAGTGGACCTATCTGCTCATGGACTCGCGTTCTCCGACAGCGAGGAATTCCATATAGGCATAAAAAAGATCGCTCCCGTAGATAGCTATCCCCATTTCGTTTTCGCCGACACGATACCAACAGGCAGAAGCTGGATGTACAACCACGCCACTTTTAGCCTCGACTCTTTCCCGGGAGATTATCACATAAGAGCGCTTGTTTTCTATCGAGGAAGCAGATTTCTAAGAGAATTGCCCTCTGAAAAAAGGGTTTTCACTGCTGAATCCCCGCCAACCGAAGAAGCCTACTTCATGTTGCCAACAGGTGTTGACCACTATGTCGTGTATCGCGACACAGTTCCTGACACTACATCGATGTCTATAGTTGGCTCGTCCACCGATACATCGTTCACCGACTTAACAGTCACAAACGACAAACCATACTACTATGCTGTCAAGGCATATCACGATACAACGGGACACGACCTGCCGGGGTACTCATGTTTTTCAAATATTGCTTACGCCGTTCCAAGAGACTCGGCATCGGGCTACACTAATATGGATACTCTAAAAAACGACGACGGCATACCAGAAGGACTGGTTTCGTGGTCGATATATAACGGTTTTGGTGCCGCGCTTTATCCGGATGGTGTGGGCAAACTTCAGGCGCTACTTTTCCGAGTCAATAGAACCGGGCAGTTCAAACCCCAGATATGGACGCTTGGTGACGATACGATGCCCGAGTTGCTCTGGATTGATTGGCCTGCCATGCTTTCCGCCACATCAACAGGCTGGCGCTCGGTTAATGTATCGAGCTGGCGAACCATAGTGGTGGACAAACCCTTCGTGGCAACAGCTATATGTGGCGACATGTATTTCGGATTAGGGTTCGATGCAGGCGTGGGGAAACGCGCATTCGACTATTCGGGTGGAACATGGACCAATATAGCCGACACAGCATACATGATAAGAGCAGTAATCGTATACAACATGAACACTGCCTATTTCCGCCTCAGGCGGGGCTGGAACCTTGTAAGCACACCAGTCTATCTCCCGAACGACTCAATAATAAATGTTTTTCCGACATCCGCGGATAGCTTTGCCTACAGGTGGGTTTACGACGAGGAGAGCGGAGGATTCATATACGAACGAGCATATACCATCGAGCCGGGATATGGCTATTGGGTTCTTTCGCTCGCCGACACGATGTATGAAATAAGCGGCGGACTACCTGCAAGGTCGTTTGACATTCCTGTTCACACAGGCTGGAATCTTATCGGGGTTCCCGCTACTCCTTCGAACATTCCGGTTCGCAACCTCAGGACATATCCATCCGGGCTTCTCGGTTCATACAGATATGTTTACGCTTACGACGCCGACGATACCTCTTATGTTCGCGTTGAGAAACTTCTTCCCGGAAAGGGATACTTCATCTTCGTTAACGGCAACGGCGTCCTTCGGATAGGCGAATGAGCAAATTTTTCTGTTGCGAATCGGGCGATTTACGCTAAATATGAATTTCAAAAGCTGGCGTAGCTCAGTCGGTAGAGCAGCGCACTCGTAATGCGCAGGTTGTGGGTTCAAGTCCCACCGCCAGCTAATTTTTATTTGTGCGCAACCCCTATTTCGGCTAAATTAGTTTGCCATGAGCGATTCAATAAATGTTAGGCTGAAACTTTTGCCCGGCGGCATGTTGCCAAGGAAAATGACTCCGGGTTCCTCAGGTTACGACCTTTTTGCAAGGCTACCAGAGCCGATAATTCTTCGCCCCGGAGAGTGGAAAGCCATACCTGTAGGTTTCATCATAGAGTTGCCCGAGGGTTTTGAAGCACAAATCCGTCCAAGAAGCGGGTTAGCGCTTAGGTTTGGACTGGCAATGCTCAACTCACCGGGAACAATAGACAGCGATTACAGGGGTGAGGTAAGAGTTATTCTCGCCAATCTTGGCAACGAGGAAGTCACAATAAAAAATGGCGATAGAGTGGCTCAGATGATTATATCGCGAGTTTACTCCTGCGAATTCGAACTCGTTGAGGAATTAATCCCCACCGTCCGCAACGAAGGTGGGTTTGGAAGCACGGGAGTTTAGAAATGAAAACTTCTCTAAAGATAGCATTTATTATAATGCTACTTTTATCGGCTTTTACGCTAACTTACTCTGATGAGCGTCTTTTCCCCATCTGGGCATGGTCACAGGCGCTTGGAGGCGTGAGAGCGGTAGGCGATTGGGGAGCACTATCCGCATCGGCAAACCCTGCTCTCCTCTCAGAAATGCCGGAAAAAACTTTTGGATTAAGCGGCGGTTCGGTTTATTCCGGTTTGTTTAACGCTATCGCTTTTGGTGCAACTTTTTCAGCCGCAGGTCTTAGTTTTGGTGCAACTGTAGCATACATGGGCGGCTCAATCAAAAAGACAGACCTCACAAATCCGCTAAAGCCGCTTTCAGCCGACAATCCACCTGTGGTAGTCGGCGAGGAACACCACTATGCACTCTGGACCGATATAGGTGGTGCTAAAAAGGTTTTTGAGGATGTTTCGTTTGGCGCATCAGTGACTTTTGTGGCAAAGCATGTTCCCGAAAACCTCAGTGGGTGGGGATTCTCGGGTAGCATCGGCGCACGATGGGACCTCTCGACTAACATCAGTATAGCCGCGCTTGTGAAGGATATAACCACATACAACATTTTCTGGAATGATGGCTTGCACGAGTTTCATTCACCAAGTCTTTGGCTTGGAGGAAAGCTCAAGAAAACCCTGAAAAAGGATATAACAGCCACATTTTTTGTCGAAGACCACTTCAACTACGAGTATGGCATTCAATACCCTGGGGTCGGGGTTGAGCTTAGGTTTCCGACTTCGACAGCGCTGGCAGGTGGATTTAATGGGCGGACATTTTCACTTGGCGTTGCGCAAAAAGTCAAAGGATTCGAACTTATAGGATGCGCAAGCCAAACCAGAAACCTCGGGGCTACAATAAGTTTCGCATTAGGATATGGATTCAAATGAAAAGCTTCTCTAAAATCAGCTTTATTATGATTGCCCTGAGCATTTGTTTTGGGCAGGATACCTCATTAGTTTTGGCTTTTTTTGAGCGAGCACTTTCCACTCCTGCATTCGATAACCCCATCGAACCACCTTGGGAAACTGAATTTGCTGATTCGCTTTTTTCCATGGGCGAATTCGATGCAGCACAGCAGGAATATCAAATTATCGGCTGGCTCTATCCGATGACGCGAACGGGCGACTACGCAAAATACCAGCGGGCATTGGCTCTTATAAGAGCTGGAAAATTCAAAGCTGCTGAGCATGTGCTTGGAAAACTTGCGCTGACAACAACGGAAAACGATGTAGCCTATCGTGCCAAGCTTCTATCGGCTCTTGCCGTTATGATGCATTCGGGTGTGGAAAACGGAATCTATGTTCTCGATGAGCTAAATCGCGACTTCCCCGAAAACAGGTTTGAGACACTTTTCTGGCGAGGCTGGTTTCACTTGCTCGCGGGCAATCTGAAAAGAGCGTGCGAGGACTTCAGCTATGTTGCGAACTCGTCGGTGAGAAACCCATTCTATGCATCGCGGGCATACGGCATTAAGCGCTGGCTCGACCTTCATTCAAAGGAATTCGACGCCCGTTCCCCATTTCTGGCGAGGTGGCTTTCAGGAATAATTCCAGGTTTGGGCCAGATTTACGCTGGAAACATCGCTGGCGGGCTAAACTCAGCCCTTATTAACGGTGTCCTTGGCTACCTGACCATATCACCACTTATTAGGGGCTACATCACTGAGTCCGCTTTCGTTTTCGTCATGGGGTGGAGCAGATATTACTTCGGCGGAATGACCAATGCTCAAAAAGATGCTGAAATGTTCAACGAGAAAAGTTGGAAACAAGCTATAACAATGCTTATGGAAACTTTTTTGGCGAATGGAAATACAGTATCGGAAAATAAAGGAAAAAGCGAGCTAACCGATTCCGACATCGAGCCGCAATGGTTAAACGGCGCGAGCGTTGCTGCCCTTGGTGCGCTTGCAATATACCAGAAATTCATAACGACGCAGGATGCCCAGGAATGTCAGTTCGAAATTAGCTGCTCAAAATTCTCAACACTTGCGTTCAAAAAACGCAATCCACTTTCGGCGTTTATTATCACCGCGGACAGGTTAACCCGATGCAATCCCTTCGCGGCAAATTATTATGTTGTGGGAAACAATGGCAAACTTGTCGATAACGAGTGGCTGCCATAATAATTCGCTTTGATTAAAACACCGTTGGTAATATCTTATAAAAAAATTAGGGGGAAGGCATCATGAGGGATAAACTGTTTTTGGCTATGTGTTTCATCATGCTTTTTGGCCTTGCTCTCGGCGCAAGTGGTGGAGGTGGTTTTTTCTACCTCAATCGTTCTGTCGACAATGACTCCGCGTTCGTTACTGCCGAGGAGAAAGACTTTCCAATAAGAAGTAAGCGAATGATAGCCATGCGCATCTCGGGTTTCGGCACGATAAATTATTTCCTGAGACTTGGCGGGGTATTCACTCTCGGCTACTGGGACACAGAAGGTCCGTGGAAAGCGATGTTGTCGGACAGTGGCGGAGTAGGCTTCGGCGATATGAGCATAGCAGTAATGCCTGAGTTATACTATCAATTCAAAAAAATTAATATCGCAGCTGGATTGGGCGTAGGCGGTGGAGTCTTTGTAACATACATCGACGATGCATTCGGAGACAACGATGGTGACAGGCAATTTTATGCTTTCCTTAATCCGGACATGTCCATAGCATATCAATTTACAGATAAATTTGCGGTTCAAGCTGGGGTAGGCTGGCATCTCCCATTCGCAGGGCAAAACGGTAAATATTGGTACTACATTGTAAGACTCAAAAAAGAACATCCATTCGAGCCCAAGGAAATAGGCGGATTCTACTTCAGGGTAGGAGTAATTTTTGGTAAACTTTACGAAAAAAGCCAAAAACCAGTGCTAACGAAAAGAACCGATTTGAAATAAGTAAGTTTTTCAAACAAGTTGTTGACTCACCTTCGTCTGCAGTACGAATTTGAGATGTCATCGAATATGCATCTTATTTTGCCATTCGTGTCTATCATCCACTCATCGAAGTATCTGTCGCCGTCGATGTCCCACCGTCTTCCAGAAGCCCAGATGTAGGTGTAAAACCTTGCACTTCTTCCCTTTATCATATACCAGTAACACCACATAGCATATCTGTGCCCCTCGGGGATTTCGATTCCCAGTTCTTTTATATAATATCTTTTCCCAGCGGGAATATAAAGGTATCCGAAAGTGTATCTGCCCCAGCTTCTGACATATTTGGCGTACCACTGCCCATGTTCAGCGAAATAAGCCTCCTGCGCTTTCCAGAAGCTTTTTAGCTGGATTAACCCTTCCGTCCTTTTTGCTTTCGCGACCGCTGCGCGATATGTCGGGACTGAAAGCCCCGCAAGAATGCCTATTATCACTACAGCGGTGGAAAGCTCAATCAAAGTAAACCCAGATCTTTTTCTTTTTGCTCTCATTTTTATTTCCCCGGTATTATTTCGCTTTCAGGAAGGCTTCTAAGTTTTGTCGTGTCGCCTTCCGCAAGCCCTATACTAAAACTCTTACCATCTGTTTCGTAAACGAAAGCGCCCTTATCTATCAATGGCTTATATGTTTCAGGTATGAATTTTTCTTTTATAAGTTCCCCAAGGTCAGCAGGATATGTTTTGTAAGCAGTGTAATACTTTATAAGCCCTTGGTAAACAATCAAAACGGTGGCGGGATTATCTGGACTTGGATTCGCTATTTCGGGTGGTGGCTCGTAAACGACCGTTTCTTTAGGAAGCCTTCTCTGCGAAATGTAAAATCCGAGCTCGGCACCAATAAGAATTATCCCAACAAAAAGTATTATGGTTAGGCGTTTCCTTGCTGCTCTGGCTTTTTTACGTTCCTCGGCTTTTTTCAGTTCCTCTGCTTTCTTCGCTGCTTCCTCTTTGCCCTTAGCTTCCTTCTCGACTTCGTATGCTATCGCGCACATCGTGCAGATAACCTTGTCGCCTTCCCTTATCGCAATATCGTCCTCGCAAATGGGTTTTCCGCATACGCTACAGGTGGCTACTGCATCTCTGTCTGGATGGTAATAACACTTCATTTTTTATCCCCTATTTTTAGTTTATTATAAAGTTTCTCCATTTCTTCTCCAATTTGTCTCAGGAGCTCACCTGAAGGCTCATCTTTTTTAAGTTCATCTTCGGCTTTCGCTGCAAGTTCACTTAGTTCCGGGATACCGTATGTCCCGGCGCTGCCACGGATTTTGTGCGCTATGTTCCTAATGTCAGGCCCGTCAAAAGAGCCTTCCTTAAGACGGGAAATAAGAAGGGAAATATCCTCCCCAATTTGTTGTATGTATTCGTTTCTTAAATTGCTAAAAATCTCGTTGAAATCCTCCATGATCCACTACATCTCCGCCTATATAATATATTACTCTCCCTTCTTGCATCTTTTATATATATCCTCAACCTGTTTGGGCAAATTTATTGGGTCGAAGGGCTTTTCAATATAACCATCAGCTCCGAGTTCTATGCTTCTTTCTATATCAGCCTTCTGAGCCATTGCTGTAAGCATAGCAACAGGTATATGCCTTAGTTTTGGGTCAGTCTTTATTTGGGACAACGCAGTAAAACCGTCCATCTCGGGCATCATAACATCGAGAAGTATTATGTCAAAATTGTTATCCTTTTCTCGTAGCAATTCTAATGCCTTTTTCCCGTTTTCGACCTCTACTACCTCATTGTCACTTCCAAAAGTAAGGCTGGTTTTCGCAACCATCCTGATGTTAGGGTCATCCTCAACGAGAAGTATCCTGAGTCCCATTTAGCCCTCCTTTAGCTATCATTATATATCTATCGCATTCATGCGCAACAAATTATTTCCTAGTTCATCCTATATTTTCACGAAGAATGCTACTCTTTATTAGTCTTTTGGTTAATTTTTGACTTCCACTCGCATATAGCACAATATCTTATATCACCCTTTTTGTTATGTTTTATGAATGTTGTCTTCGCACCACATTTCGGGCACAGCTCGCCTGTCGGCTCGTCAAATGCAACGAAGTCACAGCTTTCGTTGCTGCAGGAGTAAAAAATTTTGCCGCGCTTCGAGGTACGCTCAACCAGAAAGCCATCGCAATCCGGCTTGGGACACGGAAACTCAAGCGTCAAAGAGCGAGTATACTTGCACTTAGGATAATTTGAGCACGCAATGAATCGTCCACCCGAGCGGTTATATCTTATAACGAGCGGCGCACCACACTCGGGGCACTTTTCATCAAGTGTAATCGGTTCCTTACGTTGGTTCTCGGCTTTATCAAGAGGTTCGGTGTATTTACATTCTGGATAGTTTGAGCATGCGATGAATTGTCCGAACTTGCCCCACCTCACAACGAGCGGCGCTCCGCATACGGGACACTTGCGGTCCAGAGTTTTGATGAGTGAATCCTTGAGCTCTTTGCGGTTACGCGATGCCTGCTCAAGCTTTTTGGCGAACGGTTCGTAGAATTCCTCAAGAACCTGCTGCCAGCTTTTATCTCCAACCTCGACTTTATCGAGTTCTTCTTCCATTCTTGCCGTGAACTTCTCCTCGAAAACATCAGGGAACATCTTCTGAAGAAGTTCGTTGACCGCCATTCCAAGCTCGGTAACATGGAGCTTTCTTTTTCTGGAAACCACATACTTCCTCTCAAGAAGAGTTGACACTATTTGAGCGTAAGTGCTCGGTCTGCCTATTCCCTGTGATTCGAGTTCCTTAACGAGCGTTCCCTCGGTAAACCTTGGCGGCGGCTTCGTAAAATGCTGTGCCGATTTCACATCGACGAGTCTAACCGGGTCACCTTCCTCAAGTTCGGGGAGTTTATCCTCCCTTTCGTCTTCCGATTCTGCAAGTTTAACTTTCCAGACCCTCATGAAGCCATCAAAAAGCACTTTAACGGCTTTAGTTTCCGCCTCATACTCGCCGCAAGAAATTTTCACAGTGATTCTCTCAAGCTCAGCTGGAGCCATTTGTGACGCTATGAACCTTCGCCAGATAAGCTCGTAAAGCCTGTACTGATCCTTCGTCAGGTAAGGTTTAACGTTTTGCGGAGTCCGCGAAGGCATAGTGGGACGAATAGCCTCATGAGCCTCCTGCGCCCCCTTGGGCGACTTGAATTTCCCAAAACCAACATACTCCTCGCCAAAGTTCTCCTTTATGAACTTCCTCGCAGCAGCCCTTGCTATGTCCGCGACTCTTACCGAATCAGTTCGCATGTAAGTTATAAGCCCCGTAGGTCCTTCATCGCCAAGCTCAACTCCTTCGTATAACTGCTGCGCAAGCTGCATCGTTTTTTTCGTCGAGAACCCCAGCTTGCGGAACGCCTCAAGCTGAAGTGTGCTCGTCACAAATGGCGGAAGCGGATTTCGTCGTCCTCTCTTGCGCTCAACAGACTTTACTATAAGCTCATTTATCTTGCGAATAGCCTCACCGTGTTTTTTTGCTTCAGACTCGTTGGGGATTTCGAGTTTTTTCCCACGAAATAGTTTGACTCTTGCCTCAAACTGTGAGCCATCTTTTTCTAAAATCAGATCTATCGTCCAGAATTCCTTTGGAACGAATTCGGCTATCTCCTTTTCGCGCTTGGCAAGTATTTTGAGCGCGACCGACTGAACTCTTCCTGCAGAAAGCCCTTTTTTCATTATCCGCCAGAGAAGCGGGCTAACCTTATAGCCGACGAGTCTATCGAGTATTCTCCTCGCCTGCTGCGCGTAGACTTTGTTCATGTCGATTTTGCCGGGATTCTTTATGCCCTCGACCACAGCGCGCTTGGTTATCTCGTTAAAAAGCACTCGGAATGCTTTGTCCTCAAGTCCAAGTGTGTGCGCAATGTGATACGCTATAGCTTCACCCTCCCGGTCGGGGTCGGATGCGAGATAAACTGCCTCGGCATCGAGAACGACCTTCTTTATCCTATCAAGAATTTTCTTCTTGCCGGGAATTATTATATATCGCGGCTTAAAACCGCGTTCTACATCCACTGCAAGTTCGTTTTCCGGGAGATCGATTATGTGCCCCATCGAGGCTACTACCACGAAATCCTTGCCGAGATATTTGCTTATGGTGCGGCTTTTTGCTGGCGATTCGACTATTACTACTTTCTTTGCCATTATACTGTTTTGTGAATCAGGAAATTAAAAAAACTAAAATAAGTTTGCAAGTATTAAATTTATTTCTTAATTTCTAAAGTTAGGAGCGAAAAATCTTGAATGGAACTTGAGTTTCTATAATTTTGTATAAGTTTTAGCTATTTTCACGGTTTGCAATATCAGGGAGGAAGTGAAATGATTGTGTTGGTTTTAAACTCAGGTAGTTCATCGGTAAAATACCAGCTATGGGATATGAAAATAAACAGTATGCGCGCAAGGGGCTTAGTTTCACGCATTGGGATTGACAATCCATTGCTGGAACACAGGACAAACAACCACACTATAAAAATAAAACCTGAGGGGAAAATAACCCACGCTGATGCAATAAAACTCGCCCTTGATGCATTGGTTCACCCTGAATACGGCGTTATAAAGTCGATAAGCCAAATAGATGCCGTTGGTCACAGAGTGGTCCATGGTGGCGAGAAATTTTCAGAGTCTGCATTAATAAATTCAAAGGTTAAAGAAGCGATACGTGAATGCATTGAACTCGCACCACTTCACAATCCGCCGAACCTTCTGGGAATAGAAGCCTGCGAAAAAATTTTGCCCGGCGTGCCTCAGGTTGCTGTTTTCGATACCGCTTTCCATCAGACAATGGAACCAGTAGCCTATATTTATCCTATTCCATACGAGTATTACGAAAAATATAGAATTCGCCGCTACGGATTTCATGGGACGAGCCATTACTATGTTTCGCACCGTGCAGCCGAGATTCTCGGAAAGCCGATAACCAAACTCCGCATTATAACTTTACACCTTGGCAACGGTGCCTCAGTAACAGCTGTAAAATTCGGTAAGTCGGTGGATACTTCGATGGGGTTCACGCCTCTTGAGGGTCTCGCTATGGGCACGCGCTGCGGCGATATCGACCCAGCCATCGTAATGTTCCTCATGGAAAAACAAAATCTATCGCTCGAGCAAATAAACAACATCCTCAACAAAAAAAGCGGTTTACTCGGCGTATCTGGCGTGTCGAACGACCTCAGGGACGTTCTCGAGGCAGCATCAAAAGGCAACGAGCGCGCAAAATTAGCATTCGAAATTTACTGCTACAGGGTTAAGAAGTACATTGGTGCATATGCTGCCGCTATGGGTGGAGTGGATGCGATTGTCTTTACTGCAGGTGCCGGCGAAAACAGCCCCGAAGTGCGCGAAAAATCGGTCGAGGGACTCGAATTCTTGGGAATAAAAATAGATAGGGATAAAAACAACGCTGCAAGAGGGATTGAAAAAGACATATCAACAGAAGATGCCAGAGTGCGGACATTGGTCATACCCACCAACGAGGAGCTCGTTATAGCACTCGAAACCGAAAGAATAGTTAGACGCCATTTCGAACCGATAAGTCTCGATGAGCCGTGCGAGCAATACTCCAACGGGAAAAACAATCCTAAGTCCCAAAAAAACTAACATCAACTCGCTCACCGAAGGGATTAACATAACCGTCCTTGACCGGAATTAGAAGCTCCTTTCTCACGAACCGCGACACGGCAATAATATCTTCAGAAATCCCGTATGCTGAAAGATACTCCTGCGGCCGCCCGCTGCCCCTGTCACCCGCCATAAGAAGAAGCATAAGTTTCGAACTACCATCGCCAGGCTGGACACGCCACCCAAGAAGAAATCGTCTTATGTCAAGTGTTTTTTTGTGCCTCTTAACTGGTATTTGAGCCTGCTTTTCTGCCCATGAAAAAACTTCCTCAAGCCTTTCCGGTTGAAGCTGTAGTTTGCATTCCCAGAGCGCAGCCGAAACAACCGATTGAAGTGGTGCAGGTTTGGCGTTAAGAGCCTTATATGATATCACATCCATTCCATCAGGAAGTGTAGATGATAATCGTGCTATCGTATGTTCACCTATTGGTTTGGAAAGCTTAATGTCCATATATTCTGCTTCGCTTTCCGCACCAAGCGGCAACGGCGGTCCATATGTTATGCGCAAATGTTTGTGAAACCCTTCACTCACTGAAACCGGAACTTTGGCTCGCCTAAGCGACATTTCCCACAACCGCACGACATCAAGGTGCCCAAGGAATCGCATCATACCACATCGTCTATACTTTATGCGAATGTAGGGTGCGAATATCCTTCCCTCTTTTCCCTTACGCCTTGGAAATCGGCCATACTCAATAAATTCTTCTCCGCCATCAATCTTTATTTTGGCAGGCTCGGCAATCCTTTGCGGGGGTATATCGCAGAAATCGCATTTCTCACAATTCCTTGTATCGCATGGGGGCAGAGTTTTGCCCAACAAGGCACGATTGTATTCCGCAATAAGAAATTCCCGTTTTATCCCTTTATCGATAACATCCCAGGGGAGAGGTTCGTTAGTCTCCCGCTCCCGAAGAAATTCATCGACAGATAATCCGCACTCACTCATCGCCTCGAAAAACAACTCAGGTTTAAATGATTCCTTCCACGCGGCGTTTATGGCACCTTTCTGCCACGCGCGCATTATCACATCGCCAAGTCTTCTATCACCACGGGAGAGAATACCTTCGAGTATGGATACTTCGGCGCGCCGAAGGTCCACATTAACATTTCCCGGGCACCTGCTCTTTATTAGCCACCCTCTTCTTTTTATTTCAGTGGCGTCGATTTGCCTCGCCCACGAGAAAGGCGTGTGCGGTTTGGGCACGAATGGCGATACAGTAACTCTAACATTGGACTTGAATCGCTTTGCTATTCGCGAGACATTGCGGAGTATTTCCACTATCCCGAAAAGGTCCTCGTCAGTTTCCGTGGGCAAGCCGATCATGAAGTAAAGCTTAACCCCACGCCATCCAAGCTGAAATGCCTTCTCGCAAGCCCAGTAGAGTTTATCTATGTCATAAGGTTTGTTTATAACGGCACGAAGGCGTTCAGTACCAGCTTCAGGAGCAAAAGTAAGCCCTGTTTTGCGCATGAAACCTATTAGCCGAAATGTCTCATGAGAAAGCTTTTCAGGTCTTATCGAAGGCAACGAAAACTCTATGTTCTCATGCTCTATCCAGGGTCTAAGTGAATCGATAAGTGGAATAATGTTAGAATAATCGGTCGCTGACAGCGACAAAACACCTATTTGTGCCCATCCAGTTAGTTCGTAGTTCCGCCTCAGCTCAGATACTATGCTTTCCACCTCGCGTTCGCGATTAGGACGATATACAAAGCCTGCCTGACAAAATCTGCATCCCTTGGGACAACCGCGGTTTATCTCCACTCTTAGCCTATTGTGAACTACTTCTATCCATGGTATTATCGGCGGCTTGGGGTAAAACTCGTCCTTAAGCTCTGGCGCTATGTTAGCCTTAACTGGGTAGGGTGCTTCATCTTCTACTTCGAAACCATCAAATCGCCCATCGATAAATCTTGGTTCATAAAGAGCGGGCACATATATTCCATCAAACCTCGCGAGCTCTCGTATCAATTCTCTGCGGGGGATTTTGCCTTTGTTTCGACCTATAAATCTCACGACATCAACGAGGTTCACTTCGGCATCGCCGATGTAGAATGCGTCAAAGAAAAGCGCCATAGGCTCAGGGTTAAAAGCCGAAACACCACCCGCAATAACTATCGGGTCATCCTCACCGCGAGAAACCGAGGTAATAGGTATTCCCGCCAGATTAAGCATGTCCAACACATTCGTGTACGAAAGCTCGTGCTCAAGGGAAAAACCGACGACATCGAAGTCTTTTAACGGGGTTTTCGTCTCTAAAGTTACAAGAGGAATTTTGCGCTCAATAAGCTTTGCACGCATATCCTCCCACGGCATGTAAACCCGCTCACAAACTATGTCGTCCTCGGAATTGAGAATGTTATAAATAATAAGCCCACCGAAATGGCTTGCACCAAGTTCGTAAACTTCGGGAAAAGCAAGCGCAAATGTAGCTCTTCCCTCATGCGCCTTTACGACCGAACCTCGCTCGCTGCCAATGTAACGCGCGGGTTTTTCGACGAGGGGCAGTATGGACTCTATTTCACTCCAGAGACTCATGGAATCGGCAGATTGGTAAAAATCAAAGAATAAGCGGGCGTTAATTTAACGCATATATTTACTTATTTGGCTTCCAGTCGGCTTTTTTAAGCATTATAACGAGTTTGGAACTGCCGAGTTTCCACTCTTTTGAGTAGGTTGCGTCCTCAAGAGGGGCGAATTTAACCTCAACAGCCAGTGTATCAGCAGCAATCGAGTCGGTGTGCTTCTTCAAAGCGTTCACTATCTCGTCATCGTCGGAAACAAGCGAAAGAATTATCCTATCCGTGACCTCAAGTCCTGCTTCTTTTCTGGTGTTTTGAATTCTATTGACCGCCTCGCGTGCGATACCCTCTGCGCGAAGTTCGGGTGTTATCCTTACATCGAGTGCAACCGCAAAATTCTTCTCCGATGCAACGGCGAAGTCACCCTTGCCAAGCGCCTCAACCTGCACCTCATCCGTGGAAAGACGATACTTAACGCCATCAACCGTTATTTCCCACTCACCGCGCTCAAGCCCAGCACGAACCGCATCCGATGAAAGGTTGGACAAAGCCTCGCTAACCTTCGGCATAGACGAGCCAAAACGCTTCCCAAGAACTTTGAAATTAGGCTTCGCCCTGTACTCGATAAATTCGTCAGCCCTGCTCGTGAACTCAAGAGTTTTTATGTTCAATTCATCCTTTATTATAGCGACAAGTTCATCAGCGATAGCAACATCGTCGGGAACTACGGCAACCATTCTGCCCAGAGGTTGCCTTATATTAATTTTTGCCTTGTTGCGGGCTGCTCTACCCAACTCAACAAGCTTTACGGTAGTCTCCATTTGTGATTCAAGCTCCTTATCAATGAATTGCTCCATGCCTTTTGTGAGCTGGACCATGTGAACTGATTCCCCAACCTTTTCTCTTAGTGGTGCGGTAAGCTCGCGCCAGAAGAACTCCGCAGTCATAGGTGCGAATGGCGCCGTAAGTTCACAAACAGTTTTTAACGCATACCAGAGCACTTTGTAGGCAGTAACCTTGTCCTCATCAAGTCCTGATGCCCAAAATCGACGCCTGTTACGCCTTACATACCAGTTCGAGAGCTCGTCTATAACGAATTTTTGCACCGCCCGCGCAGCACGCGTCATCTGGTAATCATCCATCCACTCAAGATAATTAGTTTTAAGCGTGTTCAGCCGCGATATAAGCCATCTATCCATTATATTATTGAACTTCTCGGGCAGCGTGCCATCAGGAACGAAACCGTCAATATCGGCGTAAAGAGCGAAGAAATTGTATGTGTTTTTAAGGGTGTCGAAAAATTTTCGCAAAACCTCATAAACACCGTCCTCATCAAATCTCGTCGGCAGCCAAGGCGGACTCGTTATGATAAAATACCATCTGAGTGGGTCTGCACCAAACTTGGATATAACATCCACAGGGTCAACAACATTTCCTCTGGACTTGCTCATTTTCTGACCATTTTTATCCAGAACAAGCTCTATCGAGACAACAGTTTTGTATGGTGACCTGCCCTTAAGGAATGTTGATATGGCAAGAAGCGTATAGAACCATCCTCTCGTCTGGTCCACTCCTTCAGCTATGAAATCTGCGGGGAACTTTTTCGAGAACTCTACTTCGCTTATTCTGAAAGGATACGAATATTGCGCGAACGGCATAGCGCCGCTGTCGAACCAGCAGTCTATAACCTCAGGAGTTCTTTTCATCACGCCACCGCACTTTGGGCAGGCAAGCGTAACCTCATCGACATCGGGCTTGTGGAAGTCGAAGTCGTCTGGAATCGGATTAAGGGACATCTTCTTCAACTCCTCGAAGGATTCCACAGCATGCATGTGTCCACACTTTTCGCAAATCCATATGTTGAGCGGCGTTCCCCAGAATCGTTCACGCGAAATAGCCCAGTCAATATTGTTTCTAAGCCATTCGCCAAATCTTCCAGCCCCGATTTGAGGAGGATACCACTTTATCTTTTCGTTCTCCGCGATCATTTTATCCTTGTATGCGGTGGTGCGAATGTACCAGCTCGAGCGAGCATACATCAAAAGCGGCGAATCACATCGCCAGCAGAAGGGATAAGAATGGACTATGGTCTCATCCCTGAAAAGCAATCCACGTGTCCTTAAATCATCAAGGATTTTTGGGTCTGCATCCTTAAACCATAAGCCTGCAAAAGGCTTGGCATCATCCTTTATTATCCCGTCATCGTTGACGAGCTGAACCAGCGGCAGGTCATACTGCTCTCTCACCTCAAAGTCTTCCTGCCCAAACGCAGGCGCTATGTGAACTATACCTGTTCCATCCTCTGTGGTCACGAAATCCGCAGTTATAACATAGTGAGAACGCTCCTTTGTATCGACAAACTTGTAGAGTGGCTCATAATCTATTCCGAAGAGCTCCTTACCCTTGAATCTCCGCAGCACTTTATAGTTCCCCTCACCAAGCACAGGGTCTGCTCGTTCGCTTAAAAGAATCAGATTTTTGCCCTCGTATTCGACCAGAAGATAATCGTAATCGGGATGAACAGCTAATGCCACATTCGACAGCAATGTCCACGGCGTCGTTGTCCAGACGAGGAAGTAAGTGTTTTCTGGCGGAGATGAATCACCGGGGAGAGGGGAAATCACTTTCATCATCACATAAACCGAGGGGTCTTCAACATCGCGGTATCCAAGCGCCACCTCATGGTCCGACAATCCTGTTCCGCATCGAGCACAATAGGGCAAAACTTTATATCCACGATAAATAAGCCCTTTTTTAAAGTATTGGGCGAGTATCCACCATACGGACTCAATGTATTCGGGATTGTAAGTTATGTATGCATTTTCGAGGTCGAGCCAATAACCTATGCGACGGGTAATCCATTCCCACTCTTTTAGGTATCTAAAAACACTCTCCCTGCACGCCTGATTGAACTTTTTCACACCGTATTTTAGAACCTCTTTTTTCGACTTCAGCCCGAGCTCTTGCTCAACACTTATCTCAACCGGCAGTCCATGAGTATCCCAGCCACCCTTGCGCTCGACAAAATGCCCTCTCATCGTTTGATAACGGCACACGATGTCCTTTATAGTGCGCGAAATAACATGATGCACGCCCGGTTTGCCATTCGCAGTGGGCGGACCCTCGTAAAAATTGAAGCGGGGATACTTGCTCGTTGCTTCAAGCGTCTTCTCGAATATCCGCTCGCGATCCCAGAAGTCGAGAACCTCGTTCTCAAGGTCGGTTTGCGTGAATTCCCTTGGCAGTTTCCTGTATGACATTTAATCCTCCTTTTGCCCGGCAAAGAACCATTAAACTTTTATATACTCCCAAAGTCAAGCAAAATCAAGTTTTCATATTATAAATGCCCAGATTTAAGTTATTAAAAAAAGTTCTGGTTAATCAACCGAAAGCAAAATTTTTATTGCAATATCCTCATATTGAGATATTCTAACAGGATTATTTTAATACGAAATGAGCAAGCGAACTGAGCAAATAGGCGGGATAATAGCCAAGATAATAAGCAAGATTCTTCGGGACGAAATAAGAGACCCTCGTCTTGGTGGACTTATAACTATAACCGGGGTCGATGTATCAAAAGACTTAAGAAATGCGACGGTTTACTGGAGCGTTATAGGCGATGAAGAGGTTTGGCGGGAAGCCGAGGACGGTTTTAAAAAAGCCAAGGGATACATTCAGCGGCTCGTTGCACAAAGACTCATTCTTAAAGTAACGCCAAGACTCGAATTCGTCCCGGACCATACCATGGAGCGCGCACAGAGAATAGAGATGATTATCGAGGAATTAACTCATAAAGACGGTGAGTAATGGTTAATGTTCCGGAACAGATTCTTTCGGCCATCAAAACCTACAACTCCATAGTAATAACAAGCCACATAGAACCTGATGGGGATTCGCTCGGAAGCGTTCTGGGACTCGCAAGAGCACTTAGCAAAGCAGGAAAAAACATTTTCGTTCCCCTCGACAGCAACATACCCGATAAGTATAGTTTTCTTGCCGAAATGCTTCTTCCCTATCGCGAACTTCTTCCAAATCCCGAGCTTGCTGTAGTCATCGACTGCTCCTCGCCAGACCGAATAGATTGGGGAGTCTATGGTTCGCCACCATCGGTGCCGATAGTTAACATAGACCATCATGTAGGGAATATGATGTTCGGTGAAATGAACTGGGTTGACGAAAACGCCGCTGCCTGCGGAGAAATGGTTTATTACCTTATTAAAAAGCTTGGACTCGAGCTTGACGAAATAAGCGCTACAGGACTTTTCACAGCTATCCTGACGGATACGGGAAGATTCTCGTTTGTTAACACCAAGCCCAACATTTTCCACATAGCCGCTGAACTTCAGGAAGCTGGCGCAGACCCGAAAAAAATAAGCGAAGCTTTATACTGTAACTATTCCCCATCCTATCTTAAGAATGTGGGAATAGCATTGTGCAATCTCAAAATTCTTTCCGACGGTAAAGTGGCTTTCATGGTGCTTGACCACAAGAATGCGCAAGAATTCGGCACAAGAGTAAACGATTCCGAAGGCATAGTGGACTTTGCCATAGCGATAAAAGGGGTCGAGGTTGCAGCTCTTTTCAAAGAGGTGGATGACGATAAAGTTAAGGTGTCGCTTAGAAGCCGTGGAGCTATAGATGTAAGCCGCATCGCACAACTCTTCGGCGGCGGTGGACACAAAAACGCTGCTGGTTGCACTATTTACGGCTCCCTTAAAAGCGCAAAAGAAACGATATTACGGGAGATAGAAAGAGACCTTAAAAAGAAGAGTTTTGCCTGAAAAAAGCAAAAAAAGCACTTCAGTGAGTACCTCACGAAAGCCATTTTTAAGCACCATAATATTGTTTTTAATGGCGGTCGGTCTGCCGTTCTCGCATGTTTTCGGTTATATCTGCTCAATTTTTGCGATTCCAGCGCTTTTTAGCTCACGAGTGTGGTCTTCAGCACGCAAAGTTATAGTTGCGATCCTCGCTTTTTTGGCCTACTGGACAATAAGAGGAATGTTTACTCCAAAACCCTTCCTCACGATGCTCTCACTTATTAATTTAATTGCACACTGGCTGCTTCCGTTTGTCCTTGGGATTCTTATCGCAAGGCAAATAAAATTATTCTTTAAACTGCATTTTATTACGCTAACTTTTATCATAATTTTGGGTTTGCTTGCCGCTGTCGGTCTTTTCCCGCAACAGATATTCGGCGAAAAAATTTGGGCTGAAGGAATGCTATGGGGATTTAACCATCATAATGACTTCGCGTCGCTTTTAGCCTTCTTCCTGCCCGCATTTTTAGTCATGGGCGGAAGCTTTAATTTCCTGCTGGAGCTTATTTTTGGGCTGGGACTCGGACTTACTGGTTCGAGAGGATACTACATCGCTTTCACGCTATCATCTGCTGGGATATTTATTCAACACTTTGTAAGAGGAGCCTTCAGCAAAAGGATGATGTTAAATTTTCTCGTTGCGTTCTTTGTCTTCGTTGGTTCGGTGCTGCTCCTTTCAGCTCCCAAAACGAGAATTGAAAAAGCCGTAAAAGGCGTTGATATGGCAGTAATAGCAAGACTTAATAGATGGAAGGTTGCACATTGGGCACTTTCGGAAAATCCCCTTTTCGGAATTGGTCCGGGACAACTTCAAACGAGGGATGACTACATCTCAAGAATCAAGCGGGAAAATTTGTTTATAGACTTCAAAGCCGGCGATCTGAAACATTTGCATAATCTATACCTGACCATTATGGCAGAAGGCGGCATCATCGGCATAGCACTGGTATTGCTGATTTTCTGGACTATTCTTTCGATGCTGAGCAAAAGGGGCAAAATCGGCAAAGCATTTATGTGGGGATTCGCAGCAATTCTCATTGGTAATTTCTTCGATGAGCAGCTTATAAAACCTCCCGAGGCAATAGATATTTTTTTCGTTTTAGGGCTTCTGGCAGGTTCCAAGGGGGGTTCGTCGGGCTACGATGAAAGCAAAACATAGCACTCTCAACCTATCTTGCCAGACTTTATAAGCTCGATAACCAACTTGCGCATCTTTTTGAATGCTTTTGCGCGATGGCTTATGGCATTTTTTTCTTGGGGAGAAAGCTCTGCTACCGTTTTTCCGTCAGGCAACTCGAACACAGGGTCGTATCCGAAACCACCCGTTCCTCTCGGTTCGCGGGTTATTTTGCCGTGAAGCTCGCCCTTTGTGGAAAACACCTCCCCATAAGGAAGCCACAAAACAGCCACACAGACGAATTTAGCTTCCCTCATTTTATCGGGCAGGCTTTCCATCATTCTAAGAAGCTTTCTGTTGTTGTCCTCGTATGTACAGCCCTCGCCGGCGAAGCGAGCAGACATTATACCTGGTTTACCTCCGAGCGCAGGCACCACAAGGCCGGAATCATCCGCGAGCGCAGGCATATTGGTTTTCTGCCCATAAAACCTTGCTTTGATAAGTGCGTTCTCAAAAAATGTCGAACCAGTCTCTGCGGGAGCACTATCGACCAATTCCCCACCAAAAAGAAGTTCAATGCCTAATTCCTCAGGCAGGAGAATATTTTTTATCTCGAAAAATTTATGCTTGTTGGATGTCGCAAGAACAACCTTGGGCATTTCTTACCCCAAAATTTTAGTTATTTTCTAAAATCGCTCCTTTTTTCTTTGTCAACAAGAATTAAATCGATTTTTTATCATAAAAGGCTATGGAAAGGGACGAGCTCAAAATAAGGGATATCCTCGACCAACTCGAACATTTATACGAGAGCGGGGATAAAGAGGGCGTATGCAAACTTGTTGAGGAACTTTCCCCTGACGGCGTTGCTGAGCTTCTGGATATACTTGACGACCCATCCGAGTGTCAGTGGATACTGGAGTGTATGGACGACGCTATCGCTGCGGAAACATTGATGTTGTTATACCCTGAGCTTAGGGGCGCTATAGTTGAACGACTTTCTGACGAAAAACTTGCCCGCTACATTGCTGAACTTCCATCGGATGACGCTGCTGAGCTTCTTCGAGAGGTTGACGAAAGGCGCTGGGAAAATATTCTTAAACTTTTGCCACAGGAGCTTGCCGAGCAACTCGTAGAACTTATCTCACATCCCGGGGAAACGGCTGGCGCGATAATGGCTCATGAGGTGGAGTCGCTCCCGGGAAATTACACTGTCGCACAAGCCATAGCCGACCTTGTTCGTTTTGGCGACGATATAGAGGAGATATTCCAGATATTCATAGTTGACGACGACGGGAAGCTTTTGGGCTTCGTGCCGATACAAAGGCTTTTGATAGCCGCCCCTGGCCAGAAACTTGCCGAAATAGCTCAGCCTGTAGATGTGGTGGTGCCTGTTGATGCGGACAGGGAATATGTGGTTGACCTTTTCCGCCGAAAGGACATCGTTAGTGCGCCGGTGGTGGACAGCGAGGGTAAACTTTTAGGTCGAATAACCATCGACGATGTATTGGATGTAGCCGATGAGGAATCGAGTAAGGATATATATAAACTTGTGGGTATAGAAGTTGAGGAAGGCGGTGAGATTCACGACATAAGGAAGCGGATGCCCTGGCTTCTTGTTGCGTTTGTTGGGGAACTCGTTTCGGGGTTTGTGCTGAAGTCATTTTCGAGCACCATAGTCCACTTCGTTCTTCTAACGAGCTTCATACCGCTTATAATGGCACTTGGCGGGAATGTCGGGATGCAATCGGCTGCAGTTATGATCCGAAAAATTGCCTTATCGCGCTGGGGCACCGATATCCATTCTAAAACAGTCCTGCGCGAGATTTTTGCTGGTTTTGCGCTGGGCGTCATCACGGGCGGGTTACTTTTTCTTCTCGGCTGGTTCTGGGGAGACCTCAAAGTAGGCTTCGTAGCGGCAGTAGCTATAGTAATTGCAATGACCATCTCAGCTACAGTGGGAAGCACCTTGCCAGTCATATTCAACAAGCTGGGCACAGACCCAGCATTCGCAACAGGACCATTCATCACAACATTCAACGATGTTATAGGGCTAACCATCTACATGGTAGTCGCCTCAGTTCTGCTTAATATATTATGATAACAAAAGCTAACGATAAGAGCTTAAGCTGATAGGAGGGAAGCTTGAATCGCGGGAACCACGGAGAAAACGGAGACCGCGGAAGCTAAGGTTTTATTTTTTGAGCCTACTACCTCGCCAGCGTGACAGTTCCCTCGCAAACGAGCTCGCCGCGAACCGTTATTATGTAAACA
>JAGGRZ010000033.1 GCA_021159335.1 bacterium | reverse complement strand
CCCCGATTCAGGTTTTCTACAGAATTTCGGGCGTGGGCAGTCTCGAACTTTACGACATAACTGGCAAAGTTGTCCTAAGGCGCACGATAACGGCTAAAGGCAGTGAAAAGATAGCTATAGATAGGCTTAGTAGCGGGGTGTATTTTGTCAGGGTTGTTGGTGGGAAAAATTCAATAGTTCGGAAAATTATTGTCATAAAATAGGAAATCGAAAAAATTACGCTCGCCCGACGAGCTTAAGAAACTCCTCTTCCGTTATCGTCGTCACGCCAAGCTTTTTAGCTTTGTCATATTTGCTCCCCGGATTCTCCCCGACCACGACATAATCTGTTTTGCGCGATACCGAACTTGATACTCTTCCACCGAGTGACTCTACCAGCTCCGAGGCTTCATCGCGCGTCATGCTTGACAGGGCACCAGTGAAGACAAAAGTCTTGCCCGAAAGAGGCTTTTCAGCTTCCTCCTCCTCGCGAATCTCCTCCACCTCGACGCCAACCGAGAAAAGTTTTTCGAGAAACCTTCTGTTGTGCTCATCGGCGAAGAAATCGACTATCGACTGCGCAGTATTAGGTCCTATTTCCGGGATTTGTATCAACTCGTCGAATGTGGCGTTTCGCAGCGCATCAAGCGACTTGAAATGCTTCGCCAGGACATTGGCGAGATGTTCCCCTACTCCAGGGATTCCGAGCGCGAAAATGAATTTTGGAAGGCTTATCCGCTTAGCGTTCTGGATATTTTTGACGATCTTTGCGGCTAAAACAGGACCCCAACGCTCAAGTTTTTCGAGTCTTTCTGGCTGGAGCGTGAAAAGGTCAGCAGCATCCTCTATCAATCCCTCGCGAAGAAGTGTCTCCACCTGCTTGTCACCTATGCCCTCGATATCGAAGGCTTTCCTTGAAACGAAATGCTTTATCGATTCAGCTATCTGAGCTGGGCAGAACCTGTTTGGACAGCGCCTTATGACTTCCCCCGGCGGCTTGGAAAGCTTTGCACCGCACACCGGACAGTGCGTAGGCGGAACTATAGGTTTTTCCTTGCCCGTCCTAAGCTCAACCAGCGGTTTAACCACCTCAGGAATAACATCGCCAGCGCGCCTAACGACCACCTTATCGCCTATCATTACTCCGAGTCTCTCGATTTCATCTTCGTTGTGAAGTGTGGCGCGGCTTATCGTTGCACCAGCTATGAACACCGGTTCAAGTATCGCCACAGGGGTTACCGCACCCGTCCTGCCAACCGACCATATAACATCGCGAAGCGTCGATATAGCCTCCTGCGAGGGGAACTTCCACGCTACAGCCCAGCGAGGATGATGCGAAACTTGCCCAAGAATACGCTGATACTCAATCCTGTTTACCTTTATTACAACACCATCAATCTCGAAAGGCAGGTTTTCGCGCTCTCTAAGGATGTTCTCGTAATATTCCCGCACCTCCTCATCGTTTTTACAATATCTGGCATAGGGCACCAGCGGCAACCCAGCAGCCTCCATGAACTTAAGCTTTTCCCAGTGGGTCTCAAATTCCCTGCCTTCGACATAAACGATCTCATAGAAATAAGCCTTAAGTGGTCGTTGTGCAGTAATGTTTGAATCAAGCTGTCTAAGTGAACCTGCCGCAGCATTGCGCGCATTAGCGAATGTTTTTTCACCCTTCTGCGCTAATTCCTCATTAAGCCGCTCAAAATCGTCCTTATGGAATATAACCTCTCCCCTAATCTCAAGCACTGGTAGCTTAGCTGCCTCCTCACTCATCAAATACATGGGAATGCTCTTTATGGTCCTAACATTTGCAGTAACATCCTCGCCCTCAAAACCATCGCCACGAGTCGCACCTCGAACAAAACGCCCATGCTCATATCTTACCGCAATGGACAATCCATCAAGTTTAGGTGTAGCTGTATAGTCTATCTCAACCTTCTTCCCCAAAAATCTCCATATTCTGTTCTGAAACTCCATGAACTCCTCATACGAGGTTACTTTGTCAAGAGAAAGAAGTGGCACAGTGTGCCTTACCGTGGCGAATTCCTTGGCAGGTGGCGCGCCCACTCGTTGGGTAGGAGAATTGGGGTCGTAGAATTGAGGGTATTTCTCCTCGAGTTCACGAAGTCTGTCCATCAAAGCATCGTATTCTTCATCGCTTATCTCAGGCTGGTTCTTGACATAATAAAGATAGTTGTGCCGCTCTATCTCTCGCCTTAAGAACTCTATTTCCTTTTTTATTTCCTCAAGCGATTTTTCATTACTTTTCATCGTCCCTTACCTCCTCAAAACGCATAAGTTTCGCATCTCTACCGTCAAAAACTGCATATGTAAAATTTCTGTAAAAATCACCTGTATTAATATATTTGCCAGAAAATAAATTTTTTTCAACAGGTATGTGAAGGTGTCCAAGGATGACGAAATCGAAACCTTCTTTAATCTTTTTTCCAGCGAATTCTTCATATTCTCTTACGAAAACGGCTTCTTTGGGCGAGCGTCTGTAAAGTTTTTCCGCTGGAGAAACCAACCTCGCCAAAGACATCGCCCATTGCGCAGGAAAAATTTTAAAA